>DATIEU010000027.1:0-17536 GCA_035455565.1 Steroidobacteraceae bacterium
CGCTGTGGCGCCTGGCGACACCGGCGGCAGGCCTGTTCGCACTTCGGGCCAGCGTAGTTGAATCGGAGCTGATCCTGACGCTGACGCTTCCGGCATTCTGCTTGCGGGTGACGATGCACCTGGTCGAGGAGCTGGCCGACCTGCACGCCTTCGTGTGGTGCGACGGTTGCACTCTTCAGTCATCGGGGCGGGCCTGGTCATGAAGGTCGCCTCCATCGCACGCTTGCGCATGGGCAGCTCGAGCGGCATACGCGACACCTCGGCCCAGGACGTCGCCATCGACCCGGCACCGGCGCGCAAGCGCCGCTTGCGCATCCTGATCGCCAGCGGAGTTGGTGCCCTGCTCCTGATCGCGATCGCCGTGCCCGCCTTCCTGCGCTGGTTCGACGCAGAAATCAGCGTGCCACGCGAGCGCGTACGCATCGCCACGGTCACGCGCGGCCCCTTCGTGCGCGATACGTCGGCGCAAGGCGTGGTCGTGGCGGCGGTGAGCCCCACGCTCTTCTCGCCCGCGGGCGGCTATGTCACCTACAACGTGCAGGCCGGCGACACGGTGAAGAAAGGCCAGGTCCTCGGTACGGTTTCGAGCCCGCAGCTCGAGAACGAACTGGCGCGCGAACAGTCCACGGCCGAGAGCCTCGAAGTCGCGGTCGCCCGCCAGGCCATCGAGACGCGCAAGGAGCTGCTGGCCAACCAGCAGACCACCGACAACGCCGAAGTCAGCATCCATGCCGCCGAGCGCGAGCTCAAGCGAGCCGAGGATGCCTGGCAATCACGCGCCATCAGCCAGCGCGACTATGAAAAAGCCCGCGACGACCTGACCACCGCGAAGCTCGCGCACGAGCACGCCATCGAAAACGCCTCGCTGGAAAAGGAGAGCCTCGAATTCGAGCTGAAGACGCGCCGCCTCGAGCGCGATCGACAGAAGCTGCTGGTTCAAGATCTCAAACGCCGTGTGGATGAGCTCACGCTCCGCTCCCCCGTCGACGGAGTCGTGGGTACATTGGCGGTCAACCAGAAGGCCGCAGTGGCTGCAAACGCTGCGCTCATTTCGGTTGTGGACCTCTCGGCGTTTGAGATCGAATTTCAGGTACCGGAGTCCTATGCGGACGACATAGGGCTCGGCATGCAGGCCGAAGTCACCTACGGCCAGAAGAACTACGCGGCGACCGTGACCGCGATCTCGCCCGAAGTGAAGCAGAACCAGGTCACCGGGCGGCTGCGCTTCGCCGGCGAAGTGCCGCCGGGCCTGCGCCAGAACCAGCGCGTCTCGACGCGCATCGTGCTCGAGTCGCATGAGAATGCACTTACCGTGCAGCGCGGCTCGTTCATCGACAGCGGCGGCGGCCGTGTCGCGTACGTGGTCGAGGACGGCCTCGCGCGCCGCACGCCCATCACGCTCGGCGCCAGCAGCATCGGCGCGATCGAGATCGCGTCCGGTGTCAACGAAGGCGACGAAATCATCATTTCCGGGACCGACACCTTCGGCGATGCCGAGATCGTGCGGTTGACGGACTAGACCGAAGGCCCACTCGAAAGGAAATGTCCATGCTCGAAATGCACCACGTCGGCAAGGTCTATCGCACGGAGCTCGTGGAGACGCACGCGCTGCGCGACTTCAACCTCAAGGTCGAGGAGGGCGAGTTCGTCGCCGTGACCGGCCCCTCGGGCTCGGGCAAGACCACGTTCCTCAACATCGCAGGCCTGCTCGAGTCGTTCGATTCGGGAACGTACAGCCTCGACGGCCAGAGCGTGAACGAGCTGGGCGACGACGAACGCTCGCGCATTCGCAACCAAAAGATCGGTTTCATCTTCCAGAGCTTCAACCTGATCCCGGACCTCGACGTCTTCGACAACGTCGATGTGCCGCTGCGCTACCGCGGCTTCAACTCCGGCGAGCGCAAGCGCCGCATAACGCAGGCGCTCGAGCTGGTGGGTCTCGCCTCGCGCATGAAGCACATCCCCGCGCAACTCTCGGGCGGTCAGCAGCAGCGCGTCGCGATCGCGCGCGCGCTCGCGGGCGAGCCGCGCTTCCTGCTCGCGGACGAGCCGACCGGCAACCTCGACTCACTCATGGCCCGCCAGGTGCTCGACCTGATCGAGGAAATCAATCGCGGCGGCACCACCGTGATCATGGTCACGCACGATCCGGAGCTCGCGCGTCGCGCGCACCGCAACGTGCACGTGATGGACGGCAAGGTGACGGACCTGCAGCCCTTCGAGCCGCGGCCGCTGATCGTGGCCGGTGAGGAACGATCCGTGCGGGCCTGAACGGGCTGGGGTGAGGGGGATTCGCGATGCTTGCTTATCACATTCGACTGGGTCTCAAGAGCCTCAGGCGCAACCCGGTGCTGACGGCGCTGATGATCGGCGCCATCGCCATCGGCATCGCGGTGTGCCTCACCGCGCTCAACGTGTTCACACTGGTGTCGAGCAACCCGCTCGCGCATCGCAACGACGTGGTCTACGCCGTGCAGATGGACAACTGGGATCCGAAGGAGCCGTGGTGGGACGATCACCCGGAACTGGCGCCCTTTGAGCTCACCTATCGCGACGCCAAGGCAGTGCTGGCGTCCGACATCCCGGATCGCACCGTCATCATGCGCAAGACCGCCATGATCATGGCTCCGCCAGACGGCGTGACTGCGGAGACCGCCAAGCCCTTCGTCTCGGTCGTGCGCATGACGCCACCGGACTTCTTCCCCATGTTCGACGTGCCCTTCAAGTACGGCGGGCCCTGGGATGACAAGGCCGAAGCCGCGGCCGACGCGGTGATCGTGCTCAGCAAGGAGAACAACGAGAAGTTCTTCGGCGGCGAGGACAGTGTCGGGCGCATGGTAAAACTCGACGATCGCGAGTATCGCGTGGTGGGCGTGCTGGACGACTACTACCCGGTACCCAAGTTCTTCGACGTGAACAATGGCGCCCTGGACGACCCGGAGGACGGCTACGTGCCCTTCGAGCGCGGCCAGATGTTCGAGTTGCAGTCGGCGGGCAACACCAATTGCTGGAAACCGGAATCACTGAATTCGTTTCGCGACTTTCTCAATTCGGAATGCGTCTGGATCCAGGCGTGGGTGGAATTGCGCACGCCGGCCAAGGTTGCCGAGTTCAAGGCGTTTCTCGACGGTTACGTGACGGAGCAGAAGAAGTTCGGCCGCTTCGAGCGCCCGCTCAAAACCAAGCTGAGCAAGGTGAGCGAGTGGCTCGAGATGAACGAGGTGGTCGAGGACGACAACCGCGTACTGCTCGGCATCGCATGCATGTTCCTCGCCGTCTGCCTGCTCAACACCGTGGGCCTCCTGCTCGCCAAGTTCTCGGGTGCCGCCGCGGTCGTCAGCCTGCACCGCGCGCTGGGCGCGAGCCGCGCGATGATCTTCCGCCAGCACATCGTCGAGGTCGCGCTGATCGGCGTGACCGGGGGCGTGATCGGCATCGGCCTCGGGTGGCTCCTGTTGCTGGCGCTGCGCCAGCTCTACAACAGCTACGAAGCCGTCACGCATCTCGACTGGTCGGTGGGACTGATTGCGCTCGCGCTGTCGCTCGTTGCCGGGGTGCTGGCGGGTCTCTATCCGACCTGGCGCATCTGCCGCCTGCAGCCGGCGCCCTATCTCAAGACTCAATGATGAATTGACGGGGGAATGCACCCATGGAACTTCGCCCAATCCTGAGCGCGATGCTGCGCAACAAGACCGGCGCCATCCTGGTGGCGCTGCAGATCGCGATCACGCTCGCGGTCGTCACCAATGCGGTCTTCATCATCAACCAGCGTCTCGAGAAGATCGGCCGGCCGAGCGGCATGGACACCGACAACATTCTCTTCATCCAGAGCTACGGCTTCGCCGCCGCCTACAACCACAACGTGACGGTGCAGGAGGATCTCGAGCTGATCAGGAAGACGCCGGGTGTCATCGCGGCCTCGACCATCAACGGCATTCCCTTGAGCGGCGGCGGCAGCTCCACGAGTTACAAGGTGGACGCGCAGGAGTCCACGGCGGATGTGTCGGGCAACTACTACGAGATCGACGAGCAGGGACTGGACGCGCTCGGCGTGAAACTGGTCGCCGGCCGCGGCTTCTCGCATGAGATCCTGCGTTACGACACGGGCCAGCCGACGTCCGAGATGGTGCCCGAAGTCGTCATGACGCGCGACATGGCGAAGGCGCTCTTTGGCACCGACGAAGGCGCCGTGGGCAAGCGTGTGTACGACAATCTCGGCCAATCCGCCACCATCGTCGGCATTGTCGACCGCATGCTGGGCGCATGGGTCGACTGGGACAAGCTCACCCAGGTGGTGTTCCACCCGGTCGTGTCGGGCCCGCCGCTCGCGCGCTACATCGTGCGGGTGGAGCCGGGCCAGCGCGATGCGCTGATGAAGGAGCTCGAGACCAAGCTCGGCGAATCGAACCGCACGCGCGTGATCTCGTGGGTGCGCACGCACGATTACTACATCGAGCGCAGTTACAAGGCCGACACCCGCATGGCAGTGCTGCTCGGCGTGACCATTTTCATGCTGATCTCGATGACGGCGCTCGGCATCGTCGGCCTCGCGAGCTTCAGCGTGAATGCGCGAGTGAAGCAGATCGGCACGCGCCGCGCGGTCGGCGCGCGCAGGCTCGACATCCTGCGCTACTTCATGCTGGAGAACTGGGTGCTGACGACGGCTGGCGTCCTGGTCGGCTGCGGACTCGCCTATTACTTCAGCTACTGGCTGAGCTCTGCGTACGAGGTGCCCAAGCTCGGTATCGGGTACGTGATCGGCGGTGTCTTCTGCATGTGGGTACTGGGACAGCTGGCTGTGCTCGTGCCCGCACGGCGTGCCGCCTCGGTGCCGCCAGCGGTCGCGACGCGCACTGTCTAGGACCAGGGGCAGCCCGGCACCGAGTTGCCCTATGCTCTAAACCCGGCCGCTTCGGCCGGCATCCAAACGGAGGTTCGATGATTCGCGCCAGGGGCTCGTGTTGCCACCGCATTTCTCGCCTCCGTCCCATAACGGGCGTGCGCCGGCCAACGGCAGCGCCCGGCGCTTCGCCACGCGCATGCCCACCGTCCTCCTGATCGACGATAACGCGGCGGTCCGCACCGCCCTCGAGGTCCTGTTGTCCCTGCAGGGACTCGATATCCAGCAAGCGGATTCGCCCGCTGCCGGACTGGATATCCTCGAGCGCGGCGACGTCGACCTCGTCATCCAGGACATGAACTTCAGCCGCCAGGCGACCTCGGGCGAGGAGGGCGTCGAGCTCTTTCATCGCATCCGTGGGATTCAGCCGGAGCTCCCGATCATCCTGCTCACCGCCTGGACGCACCTCGAGACCGCCGTCGACCTGGTAAAAGCCGGCGCGGCGGATTACCTCGCGAAGCCCTGGGATGACGCGCGGCTCCTCACGACGGTGCGCAACCTCCTGCAACTGCGCTCCGCATTGCTCGAGAAGCAGGCGTTGGCGCGCAGCCGGCGTGCCGTTCGCCAGCAGCTGCGCGACCGATTCGATCTGCGTGACCTGGTCTACGACAGCGACGCGATGCACGAGGTGCTCGTGACGGCCACGCAGGTCGCACCCGCCGACGTGCCGGTGCTCATCACCGGTCCCAACGGCGTCGGCAAGGAAGTGCTCGCCGATATCATTCACGCCAACTCCGCGTGCGCGGATGGCGCGCTGGTGAAGGTCAACGTCGGCGCCTTGCCCGGGGAGCTCATGGAGAGCGAGCTCTTCGGAGCCGAGGCGGGCGCTTACACGGGCGCCACCAAGGGCCGCCAGGGCCGCTTTGAAGCCGCCGCTGGCGGGACGCTCTTCCTCGATGAAATCGGCAATCTCTCGCTGGCCGGCCAGGCGAAACTCCTGCGCGTGCTGCAGACCGGCGAGTTCGAGCGTCTCGGCTCGAGCATGACGCGCCGTGTCCGTGTACGGGTGCTGAGCGCCACCAATGCGGACCTGCGCGCCGCCATCCGCGAGGGTCGCTTTCGCGAGGATCTCTTCTATCGGCTCAACGTGATCGAGCTGAGGATTCCGGCACTGGGCACGCGGCCGGAGGACGTGTTGCCGCTGGCGCGGCACTTTCTCGAACCGGGCTTCACGCTCGATGACTCCGCCGAGAAAGCCCTGCGTGCCTATCCCTGGCCGGGGAATGCGCGCGAGCTCCGGAACACCATCCGCCGCGCCTGCCTCCTCGCCTCCGACAAGGTGATCCGCGCTGCGAATCTCGGCCTCGCCCCGGTTGCAGTCGAGGAGCGCGCCATCGAGCGTGAGCCGCAGCGACAGGAGATCGAGCAGGCGCTCGAGCGCTCGAGCGGCATCGTCGCCCAGGCGGCGCGCCACCTGGGCCTGAGCCGGCAGGCGCTGTACCGGCGCATGGAAAAGCTCGGCATCCGCGACAAGAGCGGCTGAAACGGGTCGTTCCGGCGGCGCGGCGGGGCTGATTTCCGCCGTGCTAGATTCTCCGCATGCGTTTTTCACTCGAAGGCAAAGTGGCGTTGCTGACGGCGGCGTGCGGCTGCGCCGGAGTCGCCATCGCGCTCGTCCTGCAGCAGCTCATCGGGAACCTGTGGATCAGCGTCTTCCTGACGCTGCTCATCGTCCTCCCGGGCGCGATCTTCGTGAGCCGCCGCTTTGCGCGACGGCTGCGCCGTACGCTCACCGCGGTAGCGGACGGCATCAGCGGCATGCGCGACAGCGATTTCAGCGTGAGCGTCGCCGGTTACCGCGCGGACGAACTGGGCGAGCTGGTGCGCGCCTATAACGGGCTGGGCGAGGTGTTGCGCGAGGAGCGGCAGGGACTGCTGCAGCGGGAGCTGTTACTCGACACTGTGATTCAGAGCACGCCGCTCGCGCTCATGCTCACCAACGAAGCGGGTGTCATCCTCTACAGCAACCTTGCGGCACGCCAGCTCTTCAGTGCCGGACGCAAGCTCGAAGGACTGCAACTGCCCGCACTGCTGGTGAATGCGCCGCAGGCACTGCGCGATGCATTCGCGGCGGAGCGAGATACGCTCTTTACGGTGGAGCTCGGCAGCGAGCCCGAGATCTTTCACCTGTCGCGACGCGGTTTCCGTCTCAATGCCCAGCCGCACCGGCTCTACCTCCTGAAGCAACTCACACGCGAGCTGAACGCACAGGAGGTCGCGACCTGGAAGAAGGTGATCCGCGTGATCGCGCATGAGCTCAACAATTCCCTGGCGCCGATTTCTTCGCTGGCCCACTCCGGTCGCCAGCTCGCTGGCGCACCCGATCACGACAAGCTCGAGCGCGTCTTCAGCACCATCGAGGAGCGCGCAGCCCACCTCAAGACCTTCATCGACGGCTATGCGCGCTTCGCGAAACTGCCGCAACCGCGGCCGGCGCGCATCGAGTGGGGGGCGTTTCTCGATTCGTTGGCGGGCGCGCTGCCCTTCGGCCTGGAGGGCGCTGCGCCAGCCGAGCCGGCGCACTTCGATCCCGCACAGATGCAGCAGGTACTGATCAACCTGCTCAAGAATGCGCATGAATCGGGCTCCGCCCCCGAGGACGTCCGCATTGCCATCGACTCGGGCCCCACGGCCTGGCAACTGCGGGTTCTCGACCGCGGCGGCGGCATGTCGGACGGCGACTTACGCCACGCCCTGGTCCCCTTCTACTCAACCAAGCCGACCGGGACGGGGCTCGGCTTGACGCTGTGCCGGGAAGTCATGGACGCGCACGGCGGCCGTATCGCCCTCACCAACCGCGAGGGCGGCGGATTGGTCGTGACCTTATGGCTCCCCAAGATCCCGGACGCGCTGCAACAGGCCTCGGGCTGAAAATTCCAGCGAGATGTAGCGCTTAACATATTGTCGCCCGGCGAATTTTCGTTTCTCGTTTAACCGGTCGGTAACCGGTGTTTCACTGGATTTTCACAGTGGGGCGCCTAGAATCGCCCGTTAGAAGAAATGAGAAGGGATGCCGTTCCATGAGAACTACAACGAACGGCGGGCTGGTCCGAATCACGGCACCTGGAGACGACGCGGCCAACGAAGAACCGGCCGCCGAGCGCGTCCCCGCCGAGAAGCGCCAAGAGGACGGCACCGCAGGCTGGGATCCGTACGAGGTCTGGCGCACGCGCATCAAAGAGCCGCGCACTCCCCGGCCCCAACCGGGGATCTCCGATCCAAACGAGCGCCGCTGACCGGTAATTCGCTGCGGTGCCGTTGGAGCTCCGCGACATAACGGAGCTTTTGGCGCCCACTGCTTGTCGCCTACGCGGTCTAGCCGCTACCGTAACGGCCCCCTATGGGGCCAATGGAGCGGAGATGCGCTTTACCCTGGTGCCGAGCGACGCCCACGACACGCCCGCCGCCCGGCAACTCGCCCACGGTTTTGCGCAACTCGAGTTCGCCGAGCCGCTCGAGTCGGAGTTTCGCAAGACGTTGCGCCTCAGGGTCCTGCCCTGGACGCGTGCCGGCTTTGCGGCGCTCGCCGTCCTCACGTTGCTGCTCTGGATCGCCGACCAGCTGCAGCTCGACCCGTCGCTCCTGCCCCTGTCGGCGCTGCTGCGCCTGGGCGTGATGCTGCCGCTCGCGCTCTTTGGCCTGGCGCTCACTTTCCTGACCCGCGCTAACGCTTCGCCTCCCACCCTGACCTCCGTTCCGTTGGTAGGCATGGCGCTGGCCGCGATCCTCCTCGACTGGCACGTGGCGCGCGATGGCGGCGCCTTCGTGTTCTCGGGTCTCGCAGCCGTGATCATGATGGGATTTGTCGCCATGGGTACGCGCTTCTGGCCGGCTCTCGATACCGGAGGCGCGCTGGCACTCGCGGGTATCGCGGCGGTGGCGTTCGCGGGCTGGTCGGCCAACCAGGTGATCGCCTACTCGCTCGTCCTGGTGACCGTCGTCGGCGGAGGTGCGGCGGCGGCCTATGCGATCGAGCACGCCATACGCGTCGCCTGGCTCGAGGCACTCGTGATCGGGCACCTGGGCGAGCGCGACGGGCTCACCGGGCTTTTCAACCGGCGCATGTTCGACGGCTTCATCGGACGGGTGTGGGAGCAATCGATCGAGGACAAGTCGCTCATCGTGCTGATGCTCATCGACGTCGACAACTTCCGTCACTACAACGACCGCTTCGGCCTGCAGGCGGGCGACGAGTGCATCCGCCGCGTGGCCGGCGCCATCTCGGCGTGCGCGTTGCGGCCGCTCGATTTCTGCGCGCGCTATTCGGGCGTGCAGTTCGCCATCGTGCTGGCCAATCCCGATCGCCTGTACGCCGAGGAAGTGCCGCGGCGCGTGCGCGAGGCAGTGGCGGCGCTCGAGATTCCGCATCCGCAATCGCCCAACAGCCGCGACGTGACCGTGAGCGTGGGTGTCGCTCTCACGGTGCCGCGCGCGATCGACAGTCTCGAGCGCTACATCGAGCTCGCGCAGGCGTCGCTCCGCGAGGCGCATGACCAGGGAGGAGATCGCGTGGTCGCCAAGGAGTCCGAGTCGTCGCTGGTGCAGAGCGGGATGTTCCGCGCCGAAGTCGCATTGGCGGCCGCACGCGGGGGTTGATCCGCCGGTGAACCGCGATAGCCGTGAAATGACGGAGCGGATCACGGAGTCCGCGGCCGCGCGCGAGCTGCGCGCGGGCTTCCGGCAGCTCCGATTCGAGCCGGAGCTCGAAGCCGAGTTTCGCAGCACGCGGATGGTGACCGCGCGCCGCCAGATCCGCTACCACCTGTTGCTCGCGGCGGCGCTCATTGCCGCCTTCGCCGTGATGGACCGGTGGCTCCTCGGGGACTCGAGCCAGCTCGTACCGGATGTGCTGCGCTTCGGTGTCTTGGTGCCGCTGATCGCCGTCGCGATTGCCAGCACGTATGCGCATGCCTATACGCGCCTCTATCCCGTGCTGATGCAGATCGTGGCGCCGATCGCGGGCATCTGCGTGGTGCTGATCGAAACGCGGGCGGCGCGCGTGGGCGTCGAGCTGGTGTTCGCGACGCTCGTCATCACCACGATCTATCTCTACTTCCTGGTCGGCATGCTGTTTCACGCCGCGCTGCGCTCGAACCTGATCGTGCTGGCGGTGTATGTCGCGGTCGCGTGGGCGGCGGATCTCGAGGGCCGGCAGCTCGCCTACAGCGTCATGGTGCTCGCGCTTGCCAACGCGGTGGGCGCCGTGGTCGCGTACAACCTCGAGAAGGCCAACCGCGTGAGCTTTCTCGAAGCGAAACTGCTCGGCGAGATGGTGGCGCGTGACGGTCTCACGGGCATCTACAACCGGCGCATGTTCGACGAGCGGCTCGCCGAGCTGTGGGACCAGGCCGTGCGCGAGCAGACACCGATCGCGATGCTGCTGATCGACATCGATCACTTCAAGCTCTTCAACGACTGCTACGGTCACCAGGCGGGTGACGAGACGCTGCGTCGCGTCGCCGTGACGCTCGATCGTTTCGCGCGCCGGCCGCTCGACTTCACCGCGCGCTACGGTGGCGAGGAATTTGCCACCGTGCTCTACGATGTGGACCGGGTGTTCGTCGACGACATCGCGCAACGCATGCGTTCCGAGGTCGAGACGCTCGCGATTCCGCACGAGCGCTCCACTGCCGCGCCGTTACTGACCGTGAGCGTGGGTGCGGCCTGCGTGCGGCCTGTGCCGGGCCGGCATCGCGAGGGGCTCATCCAGCTCGCGGACGAGGCGCTCTATACCGCCAAGCACCAGGGCCGCAATCGCGTCGTGGTCATGGAAGCGGAATACCGCAATCTCCGGACCGGCGAGTTCCGGGAGCCGAAGAAGGCTTGAGTTCATCTCATCAATTCGTGGCTTGCCAACTGCCAACGCGTCGCAGGGCTCAGCTCATACCCAGAACGACCCTCAATCAAGTGCCCTCACGCGCCTCAACGAGCGCGTCGATGAGCACGCGCAGCCGCTGCGGCACCTGGCGCTTGCTCGGATAGACAACCGAAATCGGCATAGGCGGCGGACGGAACCGCGCCAGCACTTCGACCAGCTTCTCTTCGCGCAGCGCATGCTCGAAGTAGTAGTCCGGCAGCTGGATGAGCCCCAGCCCCGCGATCACGCCGCGCACCGCCGCCTCGCCGTCGTCGAAAATGACGCGCGAGCGCGGGAGGATCTCGACGTCTTTCCCGCCTTGGCGGAGCTGCCACAGCCGCTCGCGTCCGCTCAGGTAGTTGCGAATTCCGACGCACTCATGCGCGGCGATGTCGGCGAGGGTCGTGGGCGTGCCCTTGCGCTTGAGGTACCGCGGGCTCGCGCACACGAGCAGCCGCTGCTGATCGAACGGGCGCGCAACCAGGCGCGAGTCTCCGAGCCCGCCCACGCGCACCACGGCATCCAGACCGTCTTGGATCAGGTCGACGAAGCGATCGCTGAAACGCACGTCGATGTTGAGCTCGGGGTGCGTGACGGCGAGCCGGGCGAGCACTGGGACGACCACCTGCTTGCCGTACGTGACGGGTACGTCCAGCCGCAGCGTGCCGCGTGGCACGTGGCGCGTACCCTCGGCGGCGCTGTGAAGGCCTTCGATTTCCTCCAGCACGCGCTGGCAGCGCTCGAAGAGCTCGCGCCCGTCTCCCGTGAGCGTGACCTGTCGCGTGGTGCGGTGAAAGAGCCGCACCCCGAGCGCGGCCTCGAGGCGCGCTACGCTCTTCGCCACGGCGGAGGGGGAAAGGCCGAGCGTGCGCGCCGCACGCGCGAAGCTCGCGTGCTTGGCGGTCTCGGCGAAACTGGCAAAGCCCTGCAGACTTGCGGCGGTCATAGGATCGATTGCCGAAAGAAGTTCGGCAATGTTATTCCATCCACGTCTCTTCCGGCAGTAATCTTTCGAACCTATAGTTGCCGGCACTCGCCACCACATTCGGAGTCAACTGCGATGGAACCCATCCTGCGCCCGGCCACCAAGGGCGACGCCGCACCCGCCGGTGCCATCTGCTACGCCGCCTTCAAGGCGATCGCCGAGCAGCACGCCTTCCCGCCCGATCTCCCCGCATCCGAAGCGGGCGTCGGGCTCGTGGACGCGCTCCTCGCACGCGAGGACGTGTACGCGGTGATCGCCGAGGCCGGCGGCCGCGTCATCGGCAGCAACTTCCTGTGGGAGGACGAATCGGTCGCGGGAGTCGGGCCGATCACCGTCGATCCCACCGCGCAGAACCGACGCGTCGGCCGCAAGCTCATGGACGCGGTGCTCGAGCGCGCGCGCGACCGCGACATCCCCGCGGTGCGCCTGGTGCAGGCCGCGTACCACACGCGCTCGCTGTCGCTCTACACCAAGCTCGGGTTCGAAGCGCGCGAGCCGCTGTCCGTCATGCAAGGTTCCGCGCTCGAGCTGCGCCGCGACGGGCACACCGTGCGCGCCGCGACCTCGGCTGACCTCGAGGCCGCTGACGCGCTCTACCGACGCGTGCACGGCCACACGCGCGCGGTCGAGCTGCGCGCGGCACTGAGCCAAGGCACGGTCCGCGTCGTCGAGCGCGACGGGCGCCTGACGGGTTACACCACGGGCATCGGCTTTTTCGGCCACGCGGTCGGCGAGAGCACAACTGACCTGCGGGCGCTGATCGGCGCCGCGCCTGCTTTCGCCGGCCCGGGGTTCCTCGTGCCGACGCGCAACGCCAAGCTCATGCGCTGGTGCCTCGAGCAGGGGCTCCGTATCGTACAGCCGATGACACTCATGACGCGCGGGCCGTACCAGGAGCCGAGAGGCGCCTTTCTGCCGTCGGTTCTTTATTAGTGAGGAGGGTTTCGACATGCCGGCATATGGTTTTTTCGACGTACGAGAAGTGACCGACGCGAATAAGCTGGAGCAGTACCGGCAGTCCGTCGCTGCGACAGTGGCGCGCCACGGCGGGCGCTACCTGAGCGTCGGCGGGCCCTGTGACGCCATCGAGGGTCGGTGGCGACCGGTGTTTCCGGTGCTCATTGAGTTCCCGAGCCTCCAGCACGCGCACCGCTGGTACGGCTCGCCGGAATACCGTGACCTCAAGGCGCTGCGGCTTGCGGCGACGAAGGGCGACGCGGTGTTCTTCGATGGTTCCGGAATGGACCGGCTCGGCGAGGCGTCGTCAGGCGCATCCACTGAAGGATCAGGCCATGGCAGATAAGCCGATCAACGTGAACGGCGGATGCCTTTGCGGAGAGATCCGCTACGAGGTTCAAGCGCTCCTCAGGAGCGCTTACATCTGCCACTGCCGGATCTGTCAGAAGAGCACGGGCCAGCCTGCCGAAATCGGGGTGCCGATCAAGGCCGGGACTCTGAAGTTCATCAAAGGCGCGCCCCGCTTCTATGCGTCATCGGCGCACGGGCGGCGCGCATTCTGCGGCGCATGCGGCTCGCGCCTCGCATGGCAGGCGCTGGATCCGGAGAACGACTGGTTGAGCAGCGTCAACGTCGGGTCGCTCGACAATCCAGCGGAGGTGCTCGCGGAGTGCCACATCTTCGCGGACTTGCAACTGCCCTGGTATCGCGTGAACGAATCGCTGCCCAAGTACAAGGAAGGAAATGGGGACGCCTTGCTCAAGAAATGGCACGAGGAGCGAGCAGGCGGATCCGCGCTCACATGATGGAGCGCTGCCTCACGACACACGACCCGCGATGACTGAATCCAAAGCGGCGCTCCCGCTACCACTTCTTCAAAGGCCTCGGCGCGATCCGCCGGGGCCTTTTCCGTTTGTCGGCTACCGACCCGAAGCCGAGCATGCAAACGCTCTTAGCGCAGTTTGCATTGGCTCCGGCGGCCGGCACGTGGCTGGCTACGCACATGTGCTCCGAGGTACATTGCCCTAAATAAACCAAAAGCCAATCGCCGCACTCAGTAGATCGCGATCTCGCGGCGCCCGGCCGAGTCGCGCGCGCCGCGGAACATGCCCTCGGTGTTGAAGCTCATGACGATATGACCGTCGGAGTCGATCGCGATCACGCCGCCTTCCGCTTTCATCACCTTGAGCTTGCGCTGCACGACCTCGTTGACCGCCTTGTCAAGCGACATCTCCTTGTAGTCCATCAGCGCATGGATGTCGTAGGCCACCACGGACCGAATGAAGAACTCGCCGTGACCGGTTGCGGAGACGGCGCAGGTCTCGTTGTTGGCGTAGGTGCCGGCGCCGATGTGCGGTGAATCGCCAACGCGCCCCGGGATCTTGCCGGTCATGCCGCCAGTCGAGGTTGCGGCAAAGAGATTGCCCTGTTTGTCGCGCGTCACCGCGCCCACCGTGCCGAAATAATTGAGCTTGATTGCGGCCATGCGGTCACCTTTGAGCGCGCGCTCGAGCTGCTCGCGGCGCTTCTCCGTGTGAAAGTAGCTGTTGGGCACGAGCGTCATGCCCTGATCGAGCGCGAACTCCTCCGCGCCCGGCCCGATCAACATCACGTGCGGGGACTTGTCCATCACGAGACGGGCCAGCTCGATGGGGTTCTTGACGTGCTTGAGACCGGCGACCGAGCCGGCGCGGCGGCTCGCGCCATCCATGACGCCCGCATCGAGCTCGACCTCGCCGTCGCGGTTGAACACCGCGCCCTTCCCGGCATTGAAGAGCGGTGAGTCCTCGAGGATCTTCACTGCGGCGATTGCCGCATCCTGGCTGGTGCCGCCCTTCTCGAGCACGCCGTAGCCCGTGTCGAGCGCCTGCGCGAGATCCGCGCGGTACTGCGCTTCGAGCTCGGGGGTGATCTCGGCGCGGGGCATGGTGCCCGCGCCGCCGTGTATGGCGATACCGAACATGAGCTTTTCTCCCGAGGCAACGGACCAGGCGGCGAGCAGGCACAAACCCGCCAGTACGCTCAGCTGCGATCTCATCAGGGACTCCCGCGTGCGAGCGCTGGTGTGAGGCGCGCCCGGATGGCTATTATTCGCCGGGGCCCCCCTGACCACGCAACCTGAGTTCCGTCGTCACCGGCGACGGATGCTCGCCAGTCGCGGGCGGGAATCGCTCGGTTTGCATGACTCGCGCCACACGCATCAAGAGCCTGCTGGTCGCCAATCGCGGCGAGATCGCCATTCGCGTGATGCGCGCGGCCAACGAGCTCGGCATCCGCACCATCGGCATCTACTCGCAGGAGGATCGCTTCTCGCTCCACCGCATGAAGGCGGACGAGAGCTACCTGGTCGGCGAGGGCAAGGGGCCGGTCGAGGCCTACCTCGACATCGAGGACGTGCTGCGCGTCGCGCGCGAGGTCGGTGCCGATGCCATTCATCCCGGTTACGGCTTCCTGGCCGAGAACCCCGACTTCGCCGAGCGCACCGCGGCGGCGGGCCTGATTTTCGTCGGGCCGACGCCCGATACCATGCGCCGGCTCGGCAACAAGGTGCAGGCGCGCGCGCTCGCAGTCAGCGCCGGCGTGCCGGTGATGCCCGCAACCGATCCGCTGCCAGCGGAGCCACGCGAGGCCGCACGACTCGCGAGTGGCATCGGCTATCCGCTGATGCTCAAGGCGAGCTGGGGCGGCGGTGGGCGCGGCATGCGGGTGGTCGAGAACGAAGCGCAGCTTCTCGAGCTCTTGCCCACGGCGCGGCGCGAGGCCGCGGCGGCGTTCGGTAGCGACGAAATGTACCTGGAAAAGCTGGTGCCTCGCGCCCGGCACGTGGAAGTCCAGATCCTGGGCGATGCACACGGCAACCTCGTGCATCTCTACGAGCGCGACTGCACTGTGCAACGACGCAACCAGAAAGTCGTCGAGCGCGCGCCGGCGGTGTTTCTCTCGGACGATGAACGCACGCGACTGTGCGAGGCGGCACTCAAGATCGGGCGCGCGGTCCGCTATCTCAATGCCGGCACCGTCGAGTTCCTCCAGGATGCCTCGAGCGGAGCGATCTACTTCATCGAAGTGAATCCGCGCATCCAGGTCGAGCACACGGTGACCGAGAGCGTTACCGGGATCGACTTCGTGAAGGTGCAGATCTGCATCGCCGACGGCGCGCGCATCGGCATGCCGGACAGCGGCGTGCCGCGGCAGGAAGACATCCGCGTCTCAGCGCACGCCCTGCAGTGTCGCATCACGTCGGAAGATCCCGAGAACAATTTCGTCCCGGACTACGGGCGCATCACCGCGTATCGCAGTCCCGCGGGCTTCGGCGTGCGGCTGGATGCGGGCACGGCGTACACCGGTGCGACCATCACGCGTTCCTACGACTCGTTGCTGGTCAAGGTCACCGCGTGGTCGCCCACGCCGGAAGAGACCATCGCCCGCATGCATCGCGCGCTGTGGGAATTCCGCGTGCGTGGTGTCGTCACCAACCTGCGTTTTCTCGACCAGCTCATTACGCATCCGCGCTTCGTCAGTGGCGACTACACCACGCGCTTCATCGACGAGTCGCCGGAGCTCTTCCAATTCCCACGCCGGCGCGACCGCGCCACGCGTCTGCTCAATTTCATCGGCGAGATGGTCGTCAATGGCAGCGCGGAGGTACGGAGCCGCCCGAAGCCCGCGCGTCTGTCAACGCCGCGCGCGCCGCGTGTCCCCGCCGAGGCACCGCGTGCCGGCACGAAACAGAAACTCGAGGAGCTGGGCCCGGAGAAGTTCGCGCGCTGGATGCAGGAGCAAACCCCCGTACTGCTCACCGACACCACCATGCGCGACGCGCACCAGTCGTTGCTCGCGACACGCCTGCGGACGACGGACATGCTGGCCGCAGCACCAGCGTATGCACGGCTGCTGCCGGAGCTCTTTTCACTCGAGTGCTGGGGCGGCGCCACCTTCGACGTCGCGTTGCGCTTTCTCAAGGAAGATCCGTGGGAGCGGCTCACGGCGCTGCGCGAGCGCATTCCGAACATCCTGCTGCAGATGCTGCTGCGCTCGGCCAACGCGGTCGGCTATGCCAACTATCCCGACAACGTCGTGCGCTTCTTCGTGGCGCAGGCTGCGGCTGCCGGAGTCGATGTCTTCCGCGTCTTCGATTCGCTCAACTGGGTGGACAACATGCGCGTCGCCATCGATGCGGTGCGCGAAAGTGGGAAACTTTGCGAGGCTGCGATCTGTTACACCGGGAATCTCCTCGACCCGTCCACCATCAAGTACGACCTGCGCTACTACGTGCAGCTGGCGAAAGCGCTCGAGAAGGCCGGCACCCATGTTCTGGGCATCAAGGACATGGCGGGTCTCTGTCAGCCAAGAGCAGCGCACCTGCTGGTGAAGACGTTGAAGCAGGAGGTCGACCTGCCGATCCACTTCCACACCCACGACACGAGCGGCATCGCGGCCGCGAGCGTGCTGGCCGCCGCCGATGCGGGCGCGGACGCGGTGGACGGCGCGATCGACGCCTTGAGCGGGCTCACCTCGCAGCCCAATCTCGGCTCGATCGTCGAGGCGCTGCGTTTCGGTCCACGCGACACGGGTGTCGATCCCGAGAAGCTGCGCGTGATCTCCTCTTACTGGGAGCAGGTGCGCCAGCTCTACGCGGCGTTCGAGAGCGACATCAGGGCCGGTGCCTCCGAGGTCTACGTGCATGGCATGCCCGGAGGCCAGTACACGAACCTGCGCGAACAGGCACGCGCGCTCGGCATTGACCCTCATCGCTGGCCGGAAGTCGCCCGTGCCTATTCGCAAGTGAACGAGATGCTGGGGGACATCATCAAGGTGACGCCCACGTCCAAGGTGG
>DATIEU010000028.1:0-2290 GCA_035455565.1 Steroidobacteraceae bacterium
CGTCAGGTCCGTCCAGCGTACGCGACCGGAGGCGACATCTTCACGGTCGTATTGCACCATTCGGAGAAATGCATCGTTGGCACCGGTGATGGCACCTTCGAGATTCCACATGACAATTCCCACAACATTGGCCGCGACCAGACGCCGGATCTTCGCTTCCAGCCCTCTTGCCAATTCACGGACTTCTGCTTCCGCCTTTTCGCGCTCGGACACCTGGATCTTGAGGTCCTCTATGTGTTTCAGCGCTTGATACGCTGAAGACGCAAATTTGCCGAGAGAGTCCATGATCCGGTCGTCTTCTGCGTCGAACGTGCGACGGTCGCTGTGCATGATCCCCCAGATGGTTCCGACCGCCTCGCCAGCGACGTAAAAGGGGACCAGCAGGCATTCTTCGGCTGCCGGAATGACTGGCATCAAATAGGGGTAACGCCGTTCGAAATGTCTGAACAACAGGGTGCGATTTTGATCGAGCACGTCTCCGCAGGGGCCGAAATTGCGTGGGGTCCCACCTCCCTGGTGCGGATTCCACATGCCGGCGATCGCTGGCCAATAAAACCTCTGGCCGCACACGTCCGGCGTTTTGCCATCCCTGGTCAGCAGGCTCAGGCCAGCAGAGTCACACTGCGTAACCTCCAGGATCGTGTCAGCAAGTGTCTGAAATATGGTGCTGGGCGAATCGGCTAATGCGCTCACCAGCTTCACGAGCGCGCGGTTCTCCTTTTCATAATCAGGCGGGCGCGAAGGGCGGCGATGCAACTCCTCGGTGCACAGGATCGACTCCAGAGGAGCCGTCGGAATGGAACTCTCGAGCGGAACATCACTTATCGTGTCAGCAGATACGGCCACGTGTACACCTCCATCTGCTCGGTGCTCGTCAAGAGCTCCGATGTTCCCGACACTTGTAAGGGGAAATCAGGTGTCCGCACCGGTCAGTCTCGTTGCGATCTGCCCTTGACGAGAGTCGCTGGCAGAGAATGCGCCACCCTCCGACCAAAATCCATAAGACCTTGGTATTGGTCGTCGGCCGACCGAACGATGAACGACGAGCTCAGCAGTAGGCTATAGCCGGCACGAGCCCGTGCTTCCGCATCCGCGTATCAAGCTGCGTCCGCGAGAGGCCGAGACGCGTTGCCGCCCTGGACTTGTTCCAGTGCGTTTCCTGGAGGACCCGCGCGATCGTCTCGCGTTCGACTACAGAGAGATTGCTGGCGGGCACCGTGGCCGGACCGCATGATGCCGCGGCACCATTGGTCAGCCCCAGGTCTTCAGCCTCGATGAGATTGCCGTCGCAAACGATCGCCGCGCGCTCAAGTACATTACGCAACTCTCTGACATTGCCCCGCCACTCGTGTCGGAGCAATGCCTCACGCGCACGCATCGTCAAACTGGCGGGCGGTCGGCGGAATGACTGCGAAATCTCCTGCAGGAGTGCCGCGCTCAACGGCAGAATGTCATCCGCGCGTTCGCGCAACGGCGCAATCCGGATGTCGAACACGTCCAGCCGGTAAAACAGGGTGTTCAACCATGGAACTCGTGGTCAGTAGCACCTCGATCCTCAGGCATGGAATTCATCAGTGTATCACTGCCGATCGCGTGCCGAGACGAACGGCCATCGTCACGAGCGCGGGAAGCGAGTCGGCCTTCATCTTGCGCATTACTTGGCCGCGGTGCGCCTTTACCGTGATCTCGCTGATGCCGAGTTCGCTTCCGATCTGCTTGTTCAACAGCCCCGAAACGACCAGCGCCATCACCTCGCGTTCCCGCGTCGTGAGCGAAGCGTACCGTGTCCGCAGCGCTTGCATCTCCGCCTCGTGGAGCAGTGTGGCGCGACTCCGCTCGAGGGCGTGACGGATGGCGTCCAGCAACATGTCGTTCTTCATCGGCTTCGTCAGGAAGTCGAAGGCGCCGGCTTTCATAGCCTGTACGCTCGTCGGCACGTCGCCATAGCCGGAAATGAAGATGATCGGGATGTCGGTCCGGCCCGCGAGTTGCCTTTGCAGCTCGAGGCCACTGACCCCTGGGAGCCTGACATCGAGCACGAGGCAGCAAGGAACCGTGGCAGGCAGCCGTGACATGAAATCGGCTGCGGACACGAACGTTTCGACCCGCCAGCCCTCTGCACCCATGAGCAATTCAAGCGATTGGCGCACCGACACCTCGTCGTCAACTACGAAGACGAGCGACATGCCGTTCGTGACGGTGACGTCGATTGCTGGTGCTGCGTTCGACAGATTCACTGCGCTCAAGAAGCCCTCAGTCGGTCTCAAGTAGCTGATGTTCGATTGCATGG
>DATIEU010000029.1:0-11662 GCA_035455565.1 Steroidobacteraceae bacterium
GTTGCGTCCTGCGTCGGGCCTGCCAGCGGAAACTGCAGCTCGCCTTCCTTTGCCGCGTACCCGGGAATCAGGTCGAAGATTGGCGCCGCCGCCGGAATCAATTCATCGCCCACCTCCAACACGGCTGCGACATTGGTGAATGCATCTGCATAGGGGCCGTTGTTCGTCATGCGCAGACGGATCGTGAGCAGGTCTTGGTTGGCGGCGGGCTCGGTGCGCAACCCCAGGATCTCGAACTGCTGGCCGGCCAGCTTGAAGCGCGCCACGGACGGCAAGCGCAGCGCGCGATGCGCGGTCGCGACCTTGAGGCGGCCCGGCTTGATTTCAGGACGATCGGTGTCGGAGACACCCTGACCCGGCGGAACGGCGGGCGTTGCGGGCTCATGGCCGTCACCCGGGCGCGCCCGCCAGAAATACGCCATGCCGCCGACGACGAGCGCGATAGCGATCGCCGCGACGATGCCGCGCTTGCCGAAGGCGCGCGGGCGATCGTCGACCGGGGGCGTGCCTCCTGGCCCGGCGAGACGTTCGGCGAGCGCCTGTTCGAAGAGCGCCACGTCCGACTCCCAGCGGGCATCGGTCAATTCGACGGCCTGGCGGCGTGCCAGCGACTTGAGCGATTCCGGCAGCTCATCCTCGCGTGGCATGCGTGCGCCACGAACGAGGACGGGAATGACACGCAACTTGTGGTGAAAACCGGCGGCGATTTCCTGGTGCACGAAGTCAGTGCTCTCATCGATCCGGCGCAGGCCCCGGTCATTGACGGCGCCGATCCATTGCGGCCCGATCACCGCCAGCAGGAGCTCGGCGCTCCCCACGCTCGTTTCGATGGCGTGCGCGAAGTCCTCACCCGGCGCGATATCGGTGACGTCCATGAATACGCGGTCGCGCCCGAAACGCGCCGCGAGCCGATCGAACAGTCGACCGGCGTGACCGGAAGCATCGTCACGGCGATAGCTGATGAAGATCCCGGCCATGGCCTCGGGTACCCGCTCTCTCTCCCTGCGCGGCTTGGGCGATTCTCCTCGGCGAATGCGGCGCGCCGCAAGCGGCTATTGACAAGCCGCGAACCGCCCCCGAATGATCGCGGCCGGATTCGCGCGCCGCTCCTGGTCGCAGCGGCGCGCACACGGAGTCAGTCGCCCATGTCACGTCTGCCGCAGATTGCCCGCTCCTCGCTCCTGGTTCTGGTGCTCGCCGCGGTTACCGCGGCCAGTGCCGACACGCGCCGGCCCGGTGCCGCCGGTCTGCAGCCGGCCAGCCCGGAAACCGTCGGCCTCTCACTCGAGCGGCTCAAGCGGCTCGACGCGGCGATGCAGGGGCCGATCGATCGCGGCGAGATCGCGGGGGTGGTCACACTCGCCGCGCGGCACGGCAAGCTCGTTCACTCGCGCGCGTATGGCAAGCAGGACGTGGCGAGCGGCAAGCCGATGCCCACCGATGCGATCTTCCGCATCTACTCGATGACCAAGCCGGTGATCGGGGTCGCGATGATGATCCTGTACGAGGAGGGCAAGTGGCACCCTGAGGACCCGGTCGCAAAGTTCGTGCCGCAATTTGCCAACCTGAAGGTGTTCGCGGGACTCGATGCCAAGGGCCAGCCGATCCTCGAGGCGCCGGCGCATCCGCCACGGATGGAAGAGCTGATGACCCACACCGCGGGATTCACCTACGGCGTGTTCGGCGACACCTGGGTCGATCAGCAGTACGAGAAGCAGGGCGTCGTGTCGCGCGAGACGTTCATCTTCGAAACTGCAAACCTGCAGGAGATGATCGACAAGCTGGCGAAGATCCCGTTGCTCTACCAGCCGGGCACGCACTGGCAATACAGCGTCTCGGTCGACATTCAGGCGTATATCGTCGAACGACTTGCGGGCAAGACGCTGCCCGAGTTCCTTCGCGAACGGATCTTCACGCCGCTCGGCATGCGCGACACGGACTACTTCGTGCCGGCCAACAAGGCTTCGCGGCTGGCCACGTTCTACCAGTTCGATCCCAAGACCAACGCGCTTGTGGTCCGCGATCAGCCCCAGGACCCGAAACTGATGCCTTCCATGACGCCGGGCGGCTTCGGCCTGTTTTCGACCGCCATGGACTTCCTGCGGTTTTCGCAGATGTTGCTGAATGCGGGCGAGCTCGACGGGGTGCGTATTCTGGCGCCGCGCACCGTCGCGCTCATGCGCAGCAACCATGTGCCTGAGCTGCTTCGCAACCAGGCTTCCGAGGGTGCCTTTCGCATCATGCGGCCGGGCATCGGCTTCGGCTACGACTTCGGCGTCTTCATGGATCCAATGCTGGCCGGGGACTTATCGGGCGACGGCACCTACTACTGGATGGGTGCGGCGCAAACCTGGTTCTGGGTCGATCCGCAGCTCGACGTGGTATTCGTGGGCATGACCCAGCGCTGGTTCGATGCGCGCCTCGTCGAGCCATCGCGGGCCACGTTCTACCAGGCGCTGATCGATCCCGCCAAGTGAGAAGCCATGGCTGCGCGGGCGGATGACCTGCTCGAGCTTTCCGCGGCGCAGGTCGTCGAGCGAGTCGCGCGGGGCCAGATCTCAGCGGAGGACTTCGCCGGCCGCTGTCTTGCCCGCGCTCGCGATCTCGAGGCGCTCAAGACTCTGACGTGGGTCGACGAGAAGCGCGTGCTGGAAGATGCGCGCATGAGCGATCGTCGGCGTGCGCGCGGCGAGCACCTCGGCATGCTGGGCGGCTTGCCGATCGTCGTGAAAGACAACATCGACGTCGCCGGCCTGCCGAGCGCGGCGGCCTCGCCCGCGCTCAAGGACAACATCGCGAAGCGACATGCGCCGGTCGTCGAGCGGCTGCTCGCAGCCGGGGCGATTATGTTCGCGCGCGCCAACATGCACGAGCTCGCCGGTGGCACGACTTCCAGCAATCCAACTTACGGCGCCGTACGCAATCCGTACGACCCCGCGCGCGTGCCCGGCGGCTCGAGTGGCGGAACCGCGGCGGCGCTTGCCGCGCGCATCGCGCCTGCCGGGCTCGGCAGCGACACCGCGGGCTCGGTGAGAATTCCCGCGGCGCTGAGCGGCGTTGCCGGGCTGCGGCCGACGATCCTGCCGGGGAAGCTGTACACGGACGCGGGTGTCGTGCCGCTGGCACTCGATCTCGACACCGTAGGGCCGATGGCGCGCACGGTCGCTGATGTCGCACTGCTGCACACGGCGATCACCGGCGAGCGCGTGGCAGCGCTTGCGAGCCTGCGCAACGTGCGCATCGGCGTGCCGCGCAAGCCCTACTGGGAAGATCTCGAACCGGAAATCGAGCGCGTGGCGCACGCGGCGCTCGAGCGCTTGCGTGATGCCGGTGCTGTGCTGATCGACGTCGACACGGAGAGCTACTACCCGGAAGCGACACTTCTCTACCGCACCCTCGTGACCCAGGGCGTCAAGGGCGATCTGCGCCCGTATCTGCAGAGCGTGGGTGCGAGCGTGAGCCTGGACGACGTGATCGCCCGCATCGCCAGCAAAGACACGAAGACCTTCTTCGAAACCGCCCGCGACACAGTCGCCGATCCCGCAATCGTCACCGAGGCGCGCACCACGACCCGACGCAAGCTGGCAGCGGCGTATGAAAAGCTGCTGCGCGATCAGGGAATCGTGGCACTCGTTTTCCCGACCGAGCCCGTCGTGGCGCCACTCATCAAGCCCGGTGGCGACCTGCGCGAAGACCAGGTCGAGCTCAATGGCCGCGCCGTGAGCAAGGTACTGACCCTGATTCGCAATACGCACGTCACGGGCGCATTGGGCGTTCCGGGCGTCAGCCTGCCCGCCGGCCTTACGCGACAAGGGTTGCCGGTCGGGCTCGAGCTCGACGGCACATCCGGCCGCGACGCCGAGCTCCTCGCTCTCGGCATCGCCGTCGAAAACGTGCTCGGCCGCCTGCCGGCCCCGAGTGCTAGAACAGGCCCGTGATCTTGCCGGCGTCGTCGACGTCGATCGAATTCGCCGCGGGCACGCGCGGCAGGCCCGGCATCGTCATGATGTCGCCGCAGATCATCACCACGAACTCGGCGCCCGCCGCGAGCCGCACCTCGCGGATGTTCACGACGTGCCCGCTGGGCGCGCCGCGCAGCCTCGGATCGGTCGAGAACGAGTACTGCGTCTTGGCCACGCAAACCGGGTAGTGGCCGTAGCCCGAGTCCTGCAGCTGCTTGATCTTCTCGCGCACCTTGCTGTCCGCCGTGATCTCGGAGGCGCCGTAGATGCGCTTGGCGATGATCTTCATCTTGTCCCAGAGCGTCGCCTGCTCGTCGTAGACGAACTTGAAGTAGTTGGCGTGCTCGCACAGCTCGACCACTTCCCTGGCCACCTCGACCGCACCCTTGCTGCCTTCCGCGTAGTGCCTGGCCACGATGACCTTGACGCCATGATGCGAGGCGCGGTCCATCAGCCAGTGCAGCTCCGCCTCGCTGTCCTCGGCGCGATGATTGATGGCCACGATGCACGGCAGCCCGTAGACGTCGCGTACGTTGTCGATGTGCCGGTCGAGGTTGGCGATGCCCTTCTGCAACGCCGGCAGATTCTCCTTGCCGAGATCCGGCACCTCGATGCCACCGTGATACTTGATGGCGCGCACCGTGGCGACGATCACCGCGGCCGAGGGCTTGAGCCCCGCCTTGCGGCACTTGATGTCGACGAACTTCTCCGCGCCGAGATCGGCGCCGAAGCCCGCCTCGGTGATGACATAGTCGGCGAGCTTGAGCGCGGTGCGCGTCGCCATCACTGAATTGCAGCCGTGGGCGATGTTGGCGAAAGGTCCGCCGTGAATGAAGGCGAGGTTGTTCTCGAGAGTCTGCACAACGTTCGGTGCGAGGGCGTCGCGCAGGATCGCGGCCATCGACCCGTGCGCCTTGATGTCGCGGGCGAGAATCGGCTTCTGCTCGCGCGTGTAGCCCACGACGATCTTGCCCAGGCGCTCCTTCAGGTCCTTGAGGCTGGTCGCGAGGCAGAAGATCGCCATGACTTCCGAAGCCACGACGATGTCGAAGCCATCCTGGCGTGGATAGCCGTTGGCGGGGCCGCCCAGGCCCGCGGTGATGTCGCGCAACGACCGGTCGTTGACGTCGAGCACGCGCCGCCAGCTCACGCGGCGTACGTCGAAGCCGAGCTCGTTGCCCCAGTGGATGTGATTGTCGATGAGCGCGGCCAGCAGGTTGTTGGCCAGCCCGATCGCGGAAAAGTCCCCGGTGAAATGCAGGTTGATGTCCTCCATCGGCACCACCTGCGCGTAGCCGCCGCCCGCGGCGCCGCCCTTCTGGCCGAAAACAGGGCCGAGTGCCGGTTCGCGCAGGCAGATGACGGTCTTCTTGCCGATCCGGTTGAGCGCATCACCCAGGCCCACGGTCATGGTGGTCTTGCCTTCGCCCGCCGGAGTGGGCGAGATCGCCGTCACGAGCACGAGCTTCCCGTCCGGGCGGTTGTCGACGTGCTCGCAATAGTCGAGCGACAGTTTCGCCTTGTAGGGGCCGTAGGCGTGCAGGTGCTGCTCGGGGATCCCCAGCCGTTCCACCGCCAGTGGGACGATGGGCTTCATCTTCGCGTGTTGGGCAATCTCGATGTTGCTCAGTGGGACGGCGCCAGTCTTCTCTGCGGACATAACTCGTCGATTCTCCGGTTTGTGGTCAGCGCGAACTCATAACATGCTTCCGCCGCACTCGCCACCGGTCGAATTGAATTGACCATGCACTGTCAGTGACAATCCGCATCCCGACGTCACCAGCTACGGATCCGCCATGGCCATTTCGATGCACGACCTCTCGGTCAAACCCTTCAGCCGCTGGCTCACCAACCTGTCCGTATTCATCGACAAGGCGGCCGCGCATGCCGAGGCGAAGAAGTTCGACGGCAAGGTGCTGGTCGAGGCGCGGCTCGCGCCCGACATGCTTCCCTTCGCTTCGCAGGTGCGCATCGCCTGCGACTTCGCCAAGGGGTGTTGTGCGCGTCTCGCAGGCGTCGAACCGCCGAAGCACGAGGACAACGAGACCACGCTGGAAGAGCTCAAGGGGCGGATCGCCAAGTGCCTCGATTTCGTGCGCTCGGTGAAACCCGAGCAGCTCGCGGCCTCGGAGGATCGCGATATCACGCACGCGCTGCGCACCTTCACGCTCAACATGAAGGGCTTGCCGTACCTCACGACGTTCGCGTTACCGAACTTCTACTTTCACGTGACGACGGCGTACGACATCCTGCGCCACAACGGCGTGGAGCTCGGCAAGCGCGACTTCATGGGCCCGCCGGACGCCTGACTTCAAGACAATCCTCTCCTCGAAGGGGTCATCACGGTGCGGCGAGTGCCGCGGCGATGTCGCGGCCGTGCGCATTCTTGAGTGCCACGCATAGGTCGATCGACTCGAGCGCCCGTGCGAGCTCGAGCTCACCTTCCCGCAACTCGCGCATCTTGGGTGCCAGGAAGCGGTCGACGCTGGCGCGCTGCGCCGGGTCGCAGAAGCTACCCGTCACGTCGAATGTATAGGCACGCGCATAGCCGGGCAGACGCTCGAAAAGCACGCTGATGTTCTGCTGGTACCACGTCCAGGCATCGTTGCGCGTTTGCGGAGACTCGAACTGGCTATAGGCGATCGAGAAGATTTCGTCCGTCCGGGCGCGCTCATCGAGCGCAAAAGCGCGTGCCATGGCGGCGGCGTCCGGATCCTCGGCCGCGCCGATCGCTGCGATCGCATGCTGGCGCCACAGCCCATCCTCCGTTTCGAGCGCGCGGCGCAACAGCTCATCTGCGAATGACTTGCCATCCTCCTGCACGGCGACGGTCCAGGCACGATCGCGCACACCGGCATCGAGTGCTTCCGGCTGATCGAGCGAGGCACGCGCCGCACGCGCGAGCGCATGTCGCACTTCCGGATCGCGAGCATCGATTGCCACCAGCTTGAGCAGCGTTCGCCGCAACAACTGCTCCTCGGCAGGACGGCTCGCGTAAGCACCGGCTCGCAGGTCGTAGCCCAGTTCCTGCAGCCGCGGCTTGTAGATCTGGGCGAGCTTGCCCTGCAGGGCGGTGCGCTGCGAAGCATCGAGCACCCGGTCGTCGTACTTGGCGAGCTCGGTACCGAGGGCGGTGGACACCTGGCGCGCAGGATGCTCTGCCAACGCGGTGGCCGCGGCGATGAGCTGCGCCAACTTGAGCTCCCCGGCCTTGAAGCTCGCTGCGAGGCTGTCGGCCAGAGTGATTCCCTCGCCTTCCGAGAGGACAGTCGCGCGCGCCAGCAGCGCGTCGAGCGCAGCAGGCTCGAGCGCGAAGCGGTAATAGCCGGCGCCGGCAGCGTTCGGCATGATCGCGACCGGCTCGACGCCCTCGGGCACGTCGATTGCCGCTTTCGGTGCAGTCATCAGGGTGCAGACTTTCTGCGAGCCGGTTGCCGTGAGCAGCTTGGCGCAGAACGGCACCTTCCACAGCGCGCCCGCAACAATCTTCGATCCGACCGGCCGATAGCGCGTCTGCGCGAGCTCGATGCGCCTGCCGTTCGCAGCCACCCGCACGCTCACCAGCGGCACGCCGGGCTGATCGACGAATGAGCGGAATGCTTCGACCACCGCCGGCTGCTTTGCAGCTTCGGCGAGCGCGCGGAAGAAATCCTGCGCATCGGCATTGCCGTGCGCGTGGGCGCGCAGGTGTTGCTGGATGCCACGACGAAACACCTCTTCGCCCAGGTAGGACTCGAACATGGCGAGCACGCCGCCGCCTTTCTGGTAGGTGATCTCGTCAAATATGCTGTTGAGGCGCGCGTTGTCGTTGAGCGGCTCGTGAACCGGCCGGCCGGCGAGCTGCGAATCGAGGTTCATGGCCGCCACCGCATCGGTGATCAGGCTCGCACCCAGTCCCAAATCCGGACGCCAGGCATGCGCAATCTTGACGCCCGCCCATTCCGCGAACGACTCGTTGAGCCACAGATCGTCCCACCACAGCGGCGTGACCGAATCTCCGAACCAGTGATGCGCAATTTCGTGCGCATGGACCCTGCCGAAGGTGCGCAACTGCTGCAGTGGCGCATCGGGTGCCAGCAGGATGAGGTTTTCGCCGTAGAGAATCGCGCCGGCGTTCTCCATGGCGAAACCGATCGTCGCGGAGGCGATCAGGTCGAGCTTGGGGTACGGATAGGCAATGCCGAAATAGTCCTCGAGGCGGCCGATCAGCGCCGGCGTCTCTTTCAAGGTGTAGGCCAGATTCTGCCCCTGGCCACGGCGCGTGATGCCGCGCAGAGGAAGCGGCACGCTGCGAATCGAAGTGGGCGGGAGTGACGGAGCGCCAACGATTTCGAATGGCCCCACGGCGAGCGCGATCAGGTAAGTCGGCAAGGGCATCGTGGGCGCAAAGACGTGCTTCACGCGGCCATCGTCCTGCGGGGTCATCGAGGCGAGCGGCGCATTCGCGATCACCTTGTTGACGTCGGGCGTGATGACGGTGACCTCGAATGGAGCCTTGAAGCGTGGCTCGTCGAACCCCGGAAACGCGCGGCGGCCGTCGATCGGCTCCATCTGCGAGAACACGTACCAGTCCCCGCCGACCTGCTCACGAAAGAGTCCTTCGGCACCAGTGTTCAGGGGCGCACGGTAGCGAATCCGCAAGATGGCGGGACCCGCCGGAATGTCCTCATCGAGATCGACACGCGCGACACCGAAGGTCGGATCGACCTGCGTATAGCGGGCCGGTCGCGGCTGCCCGTCGACTTCGAGCGTCGCCTCGGTCACCGCGAGTCCGTTGCCGTGCAGCCAGATGCGCCGCGTCGTTTCAGCGATCTTGAGCGCGATCTCGGTGACTCCGGCGAATTCCGGCTGGGCAGGATCGATCTCGAAGGTCATGCGGTAGCGTTGCGGCGTCACCGTCGCGGGCAGTTGCCCGCGCGGATAGGCTTCATCGGTCGTAGTGGTTTGTGCCGCGCTCGCGGGCCACGGACTTGCAAGCAAGGCCGCCAACGTGATCGACGCGCGTGCACTCATGAAGCGCCTCCGGCAGGACGGGGCGCACATTATCGTCGGGACAGAACGCTCGCTTCCACTCCGGCCACTCGGCCGGCCAGGAGTTAGTGCTTGTCGAGCTCGAGCAGGGCGAGCTTGACGGCCTGGAGCTTTGGTCGATCCCCGCCCGACATGTTCTCGGCCTCTGCCTTCGACAGGAGCTCCGCATCGAGCGCCCAGGACTCGAGGATCTTCCGCTTGTCGTCCTTCGACAGGCGTCGATCGGTCACGACATCCATGGGCGAGGCGAAGTGCTCCCACGGATCCTTCACCAGGTGGTCGATGTCGGGAAGCTCGCTCATCTATTTCGTCCCCACGCGCGTTTGGCTCGAGTCGCTGACGCGCCAGATGGTGTTGCCCACGTCGTCAGCCACCAATAAGCCGCCACGCTTATCGATCGCCACGCCGACCGGCCGTCCCTGTGCGTTGCCTTCCTCGTCGACGAAGCCCGTCAGCACTTCGACGGCTTGACCCGCGGGCCTGCCACTGCTGAATGGCACGAACAGCACTCGATAGCCGCTGCGAGGCTTGCGATTCCAGGAGCCATGCTGGCCGATGAACATGCCTTCCTTCAGGCTCGCGGGCAAACTCGCGTTGTCGGCTGAAGCGAGGCCGAGCGACGCGGTATGCGGACCGAGGGCGTAGTCGGGCTTGATCGCTTTCGCGACCAGCTCGGGCCGTTGCGGCTCGACGCGCTCGTCGACGTTCTGGCCGTAGTAGCTGTAGGGCCAGCCGTAAAAGCCGCCGTCACGCACCGATGTCAGGTAATCGGGAACCAGGTCGCCGCCGATCTCGTCGCGCTCGTTGACGACGGTCCAGAGCACGCCCTGGTGCCACACCATGCCATTGGGATTGCGCAGGCCACTCGCGAATACGCGGCGCTCGCCGGTCCTGGCATCGACTTCGAGGATCGCTGCGCGCTCCTCCTCCTTGTCCATGCCGTTCTCGGCGACGTTGCTGTTGGAACCGACCGTGACGTAGAGCTTGCTGCCATCCTCGCTGGCTATGACGTTCTTGGTCCAATGGTGGTTGAGCGGCCCACCGGGCAGGTCCGTTACTTTGCTGCCGCTCGCGGTAATCTGCGTCTGGCCTTCGGTATACGGAAAGCGCATGAGCGCATCGGTGTTGGCGACGTAGAAATCGTTACCGACGAGCGTCATGCCGAAGGGTGAGTTCAGGTCTTTGAGGAATTCAGAGCTCACATCGGCCATACCGTCGCTATCGGTATCGCGAAGCAGGGTGATGCGGTTGGCGCTGGGCACGGCGGAGCCGGCCGTGGTCATCGCCTTCTTCATGAACCAGCCCTTGATGCCCTTGCCATCCTCGGGCCGCTCCGGAGCGGCCGTTTCGGCGACGAGCACATCGCCGTTCGGCAGGACGTAGAGCCAGCGCGGGTGATCGAGTCCATCCGCGAACGCCGCGACGCTCGTGCCCTGAGCACTCACGGGCTTGCCGCCCTCCGCCCAGCCCTTGGCCGGCGCGATCTGAACGGTCGGTATGATTTCCTTCTGGGGCTCGGGCAACTTGGGATCGGGTCCCATGCCAGCGGATTCCGGTAACGTGGCCGTGGTGCCGCACGCGGTCACCATCGCGGAAACGAAAATCCACAGCAGGCCGCGCTGGATGCGCATCGCTACTCCTTGAAAAGCACTCGCTGTCCCTTGCAAAAGTTGCACGCGCTGGCGCCGGCACCGCTTGCCCGGTAGGGCAGTTCCGCACGTTGAGAGTTCACGGCGGTGAGGCTGCTATTCTTGGTGCGTCGGCCGCGTTTTGGCGGCCGCGCGGGAGGCGCTCGATGAGGTGGTTGCCGCTGCTCATCCTGGTCGCGATTGCGCTGGTGGGACTCAGGGTGTACCTGACCTCGCGACGCCGGCGGGCGTCGCGTCGCGAAGACTGGGACGCGAAGCTCATCCGCCAGCTCCGCGACCAGGGGCTCGATCCGTTCGCAGCGCACGAGGTCGATTTCTTCTTCGACCTGCCCAACCACGGCGCGGCGCGTTCGGTGTCCGAGAAGCTCAAGACGGAAGGATTTGCCACCGACATGCAGGCGCACTCCGAAGACGACAGCGAACGCATCAGCCTGCACGCGCGCAAGTCGATGCGGCTCGTGGCCGAGGAAGTGACCGCGCTGTCGGAGCGCTTCAAGGCGCTCGCCGAAGGACTCGGCGGCCACTACGACGGCTGGACCGTCAGACGCGGCGCTTGAAGCCGCCGCACGGTGGCGGGCACCGTTGACATAACCCGCTCTTAATCTATCCGCCACGCCATGGCGCCAAGCCGTCTTTCCAAGTCGAAGCTGCTCTCGTACCTGCAATGCCGCAGGCGCCTGTGGCTCGAGGCGCATCGCCCCGGGCTCGCGCAGATCACCGCCGCCCGCCAGGCGCTTTTCGAGACGGGTAACCGCGTCGGCGAAGTCGCGCGCCAGCTCTACAGCCGCGGACGCAACGTGCAAGCGGAATACTCACACAAGCTTGCGAGCACTCCGCTCGACACGCAGCTGTCGTTGTTCGGCCCGGCGGCGGCCGGTGAGTCGCTGACTGCCACGGCGCATGGGGCGGCAAGTGCGCCCAAGGTCTTCTTCGAGGCGACCTTCGAGCACGAAGGCGTGCTCATCCGCACGGATGTTCTGGAGCAGTCCGCCACCGGGACACGGCTCGTCGAGGTGAAGG
>DATIEU010000030.1:0-11716 GCA_035455565.1 Steroidobacteraceae bacterium
GCAGCGTCGCCTCAGCAGTCTTGCCGGTACGTGCTGCGAGCGTGACCTCGGCATACATGCCCGGCTTGAGCTCGCCCCGCGGATTGTCGACGACGATTCGCGCGCTCGCGGTGCGGGTCGCCAATTCGAGGCGCGGGTACACGTATTGCACTTCGCCCGGGAATTCCTTACCGGGTAGTGCGCGTAGCCGGGCAGTGACCTTCTGGCCGGCTTGCAAGATTCCCAGCTGCGACTCCGGCAATTCAACCGTGACCCACACACGCGACAGATCCGCGATACGCATGAGCGGCATCGCGGGTGCAACCTGCTGGCCCTCCCGCACATTGAGCTCAATCACGACGCCGTTTGCGGGGGAGGCGATCGCCACCTGTCGCATGGCTTCACCGCGGCGCAGAACCTCATCGACCTGCGCTGACGACATCCCGAGCAATCCGAGGCGTCGGCGTGCCGCGTCGACGAGGGCCCGATCCCCGCTCTTCGCCGCGAGCACGAGTTCGGCCTGCGCGGCATAGAGATCGGCCGAGTAGACGCCCGCGACCGTCTGACCGCGGCGCACGGGTTCGCCGACCGCGCGTACATCCAGGCGCTCCACCCAGCCGGCCGCGCGTGACTCGATGGCGAAGATCCGGGTTTCGTCGACGGTAACCGAGCCGACCGCTTCGACGTTCGCGGTCACGCTGCCCCTGATCACGGGGGCCGTGCGCACGCCGAGACTCTGGACCATTCGCGGGTCGACCTCGATCGATCCGGCGCCCCCGGCATCATCTGCGTATTTCGGCACCAGCTGCATGTCCATGAAGGGCGATTTGCCCGGCTTGTCGAAACGCACGTCGGGTCTCATGGGGTCATACCAATAGAGCACGCGACGGTCCTTGTTTGCTGGGCCGTCGTTCGCGCTCGAAGATTGCGGTACGACATGCTCGTGGGTCGTGCTGGTGCGGAAGCTCAGCCAGAGACCTGCTGCCACAGCCAGCACGACAACGATGACGATGAGCAGGCGAATGCGCGTCATGGCTGCGCTCCCGGGTTTACGAAGTAGTCGAGTTCGATCGCTCGTTTCAAGGCAGTGACTTCCAGCTCGAGGATGCGCAGCTCCACGTCGAGGCGCGATTGTCGTGCTGCGAGCACATCGGAAAGCGACCCTCGCCCTCCGCTGTAGGCGGCTTCCGCGGATTGCTCACGCTGGCGCGCGGCGGGCATGGCTGCGGCGTCGAGGGCACGGGCCCGCTGCGCAAACTGCGTGAAGTCGTGGTGGACGAGGGCTGCGCGAGATTCGTACTCACGTTGCAGATTGGCCCGAGTGGCCACTGCCGCTTTGAAGTCACTGCGTGCAGCCGCCCGCTCGCGATCCTGGCGTTGCCCGGGAAATATCGGCAGCCCGACCGTAGCGCGGACGGTGATCATCTCGGAGAACTCCGGGCGGTAGCCGTAGCCCACTTCAAGGCGCCAATCGGGCTTGCGTGCCTGTTGCGCCAGGTCGACACCTGCCTCGGCCGCGTCACGAGCGCGATCGATGGCCTGCAGCGCCGGATGGTTGGGGAGGTCAGCGAGAACCTCGTCAAGCGTTGGCCGAACTCCAGCGTCTCTGACCGTCGTATCGACAGGTTGACGGGCGCTCACGCCGATCCAGCGCTCGAGCTCGAGGCGCGCATGCGTCGACATCTGGCGAGCTTCCGTCAGACGGTCGCGGAGCAATGATTCGTCCGCAGAGAACGCCAGGAGCTCCGACTGGGGTGCACCACCAGTCGTGACGCTGATTTCGGCAGCTCGTTTCTGCAGTCCTGCCTGCTTCAGTTGCTCGCCCATGAGCTCGGCTTCGCGCTCGCGCAACAGCACCTCTGCGAACGCGAGCCCGGCATCACGGCGGATCATTCGTTCGATATCCTGTAGTTGCGCTTCGGCCGCTTCCGTCGTGCGCTCCTCGCGGAGCCGCCGCAAGCGACGCTTCGATCCCACCGAGAAGGTTTGCGCGATGCTGACCATGACATCGGTATCGCTGTCGCGGTCGAACGACCAGGCATCGGGGGTGTTAACCGGCAGCTCGTTGACGCCGATGCCGAGCTCCGGATCCGGCAGCTGCGAAGCGGCGATCGCCCGCTCGCGCTGCGCGTCGACAATGGCCTGCTGGCTCTCGACCAGCGGTTGTGACTCCAGTGCTGCTGCCTGCACGGATTCGAGCGTAAGGAGTTCGGCAGCGTTGGCAGTGCCGAACGCCAGAATGATCAGCGCGCCCACCAGGGTGCGCATCGAAAACAGGAAGAACATGTCTGACCTCGCGAATACGGTTGCGATGCCAGATCGACCAGCAGTCGATCTGCCGGCGCCAGCGCGGAAAGCGCCAGCGCTACCGTCGAGGTTCAGCCTCGGGGAGGCTCGTCAGGTGGGGCAGCGATTTCGGAGAGAGCAGGAGTGGCCACGTATGCGATGACGGACGGCGAAGCAGACGCAGACACGATCAGCGGCGCCACGGAGATTGCTCCGGTCGCGGCGAAGGCGCAAAGCGCGGTCATGCCTGTATCAGGCGAGCTGTCTGAAGAAGGCACATTGCTTCCAGCAGCTCCGCCCTGGCAATGACCGGGTGCGTGTTGCGTCGTCTCGGCCGCCTGGTTGGCAGCGCACTTGAGCGCGCACGCGCTGGCCAACGACGGCAGCGTGGCCATGACGGCGATCAGGACGATCAAAAGCGCCTTGCGGGACATGCAGAAAGGCAATCTAAAGGCTTGTCCGGGCTGTGGCAAGGAGACGCGACGCGCACGGGAACAGGCTCACAGAATCAGTGACAAGCCAGGCCTGTCGGCGTCAGCCCCCGCTGCCGTAAGGACGAGTGATGATCTCGAGCAGATGGCCGTTCGGGTCTTCGAAGTACACGCCGCGACCGCCATCGCCATGGTTGATCTCACCGCGCCGGCTCTGGCCGGGATCGGCCCAGTAGGGCAGGTCCCGCTGCCGAATGCGGGCGAAGATCTGGTCGAACTCCGCTTCGCTGACAAGGAAGGCATAGTGCTGCGAGGCGATTTCGCCGTCGGTGGCGAGGAAGTCGAGACTAACGCCGTTGCTGGTTTCCACGGCGAGGAACGGTCCGAATCGAGTCGCTGCGGGAAGGCCCAGGATCTCGGTCAGGAATTGTGCCGAAGCCTGCCGGTCGCGGACGGACACGATGGTGTGATTGAGCTGTATGGCCATGAGCATCTCTCTCTGATCTGCGCTTCGACTGCCGGCGGGTTTTGAGAGTTCAGCTGGGTTATCTTGGGAGGCGATGACAGCGAAAAAGAAAGCCGGGAAGGTAGTCGCTATACGCGGTCCCGTCCTCACCTACACCGGGGACGCTTTCCTGAGCGGTCTCGAAAGCACGATGCGCTACGAGTCGGACGCAATCGTCGCGATGGCCGATGGAAAAATCACGCAATTCGGGCCGGCGCGCACAGTGCGTTCGCAACTGCCCGCCGGAACGAGGATCAAGGAGTACGGCAAGGACACCGTGATTCTCGCGGGGTTCATCGACTGTCACGTGCACTACCCGCAGACCCAGATCATCGGCGCCGGCGGCGAGCAACTCATCGACTGGCTCAACAAACGTGTCTTTGTAGCCGAGCAGCAGTTCGCGAAGAAGCCGCATGCGCGCGAGGTCGCGAAAGTGTTCCTGAAGGAATGCCTGCGCGCCGGCACCACCACTTCGACGGTGTACTGCACGGTCCATCCGCAGTCCGTCGACGCGTTCTTCGAGGAAGCCCAGGCGCTCGACATGCGCATGATCGCCGGCAAGGTCTTGATGGACCGCAACGCACCCGACGCGCTGACCGATACACCGAAGCAGGGTTACGACGAGTCCAGGGCGCTCATCAGCAAATGGCACGGCAAGGGGCGCCAGCTCTACTGTGTGACACCACGTTTCGCGCCGAGCAGCTCACCCGAGCAGATGGAGATGACCGGTGCGCTCTGGCAGGAGCACAAGGGTACTTACCTGCAGTCGCACGTCTCGGAGAATCGCAACGAGGTGACGTGGGCGAAGGAACTGTTTCCTGAGCGCAAGGGATACCTGGACATCTACCATCACCACAAGCAACTTGGGCCGCGCGCGATCTACGGCCATGGTATCTGGCTCGACGAAGCGGAATTGCAGCGCTGCCACGACACCGGTACAGCGATTGCCCACTGCCCGACGTCCAACCTGTTCCTCGGCAGCGGTCTCTTCAATCTCAAGAACGCCAAGAAACCAGAACGGCCGGTACGGGTGGGTCTCGGGACCGACGTCGGTGCAGGCACCTCGCTTTCGGTCCTGCAGACACTCAACGAGGCGTACAAAGTCGCACAAATGAACGGCAACCCGCTGTCTGCGGGGCACGCGTTCTACTTCGCGACTCGCGGCACGGCGCAGGCGCTCTATCTCGAAGACAAGATCGGCAGCATCGCCGTCGGTCTGGAGGCCGATGTCATCGTCCTCGATCTGAAATCCACGCCGATCATCGAGTACCGCATGCGCTATTGCGAAGACCTGGAGGAAGCGCTGTTCGTCCAGATGACGATGGGCGATGACCGCGCTGTGGTCGCCACCTACGTCGCGGGCAAGCTCGCCTACGCGCGGCCTGAGCAGAAGTACGCGTAGCGCGCCTTTGGCTCACGCTGTGTACAAAATGTGTAGCGCTGATCTCGAGTGCGAACCTCGGAGCGTCATGTGGCAAGAATTGTCAACCGCGTTTTCACATGCAGCGAGTTGCCTGACGACGCACCCCCGCCTGATGATTGTGTGCATGAAGCGTCGCGCGCAGACCGCCGCCGCGGAGGTTCGTTCGCCTGAAGACACTAACGGCGCTCACAATACTGCAGACGATCGGCATTGCCGCGCTCGTCCTGCACGCTTTCCGCGCAGGCACTGACGCCCCCGCGGACGCCCGTCCCCCGAATTCACCCGCCGCCGCGATATCACCCGGCGCCACGCCGCGCCTCGATGAAGAACGCCTCCGTCGCATCGTGCGCGAGGAGCTTGCTCGCGAGCGCAATCGACCAGCCACGGCGAATGACGCCTTGCCGGCGGCCTCTGCGCCGCCGCGCGACCCACGGGCCGATCTCGAGCGGCGCGAGGCCATCGGGCAGCAGATCGAAAACTATCGTGCGATGGGTGCCATCACGGATACCCAGATGCAGGAGCTGCAGGCCGGGATCGCGCAGCTCGACCCAGCAAGCCGTAAACAGATGATGAGCAGGTTGATCCGGGCTTTGAATTCGGGAGACATCAGAGGCCGGTTGTAGTTGTCGTCTCTCGACTCGTCAGACAGGGGGTAAGAAAAATGCAACTGAGAAAGAAGATTGCCGTGGGAGCGTTCGTGCTCGCCTCTTCAGCGGCAATGGCGGGATTGGTGGGCGATTTGCCGGTAAGCGTTACTCTGAATGGTGACGGCTCGGGCTCCGCCATTGGTCTCATGACCACGGCAAGACAATCCAAGAACAACGTCGAGTACATCGGTTGCGGTGTGCGCCGGTTCGAAGACGGCCTCGGCGGAGTGTTCGAGTACGGCTTCTGCCAGGCCAGCACGGCCACGGCAGTTGTCGGTTTCTGCGAGACGGAGAACCCCGGTCTTATCGCCTCGGTCGGCGATCTGGACGACTATTCGTTCATTACGTTTGCGTGGAATGCCGCGGGCATCTGCCAATCAATCGGCAACTCGACCCAGTCCCAATACATCCCGAAGTAACCCTTGCCGCCCAGGTCCTGCCGCGTCCAAGCGGCAGGACCTTCGGGCCTCGTTCGCAGGCCCTGGTTCGGTGCGTGATGCGCCGCCCTGGTCTCGCCTAGAATCCGCGTGCAGTGAAACTTGTTCGTGGGAGCAGTCCATGAAGGGCCTTGTGCGTTGTCTTGCGGCGTCGACACTGATCATTTTGATCGCACCGTCGGCAGCCGCACCTCCGGCGGACTTCGACGCGCGCGTAGAGAGCCTGCGCACCAGGATTGGTGTGCCCGGCATGGCTGTCGTGATCGTCGAAAACGGCACCACCACACTGGCGCGCGGCTATGGCACCACGAAGCTGGGCGGGGACCAGCGCGTCGATGCCGACACGATCTTTCCCACGGGCTCGACTGGTAAGGCCTTTACCGCCGCGGCGCTCGCGACGCTCGTCGATGCCGGCAAGATCGGTTGGGACGACAAGGTCATCGATCGTCTTCCCGGCTTCCAGATGTACGACCCATGGGTAACGCGCGAAATGACCATTCGTGATCTCCTGGTCCATCGCAGCGGGCTGGGGCTGGGCGCGGGCGATCTGATGTTCGTGCCGCGGGGCAGTATCTCGCGTGCGGAAGCGGTGAAACGCCTGCGCTACATCAAGCCGGCGACCAGCTTTCGCAGCGGCTACGCCTACGACAACGTTCTCTACATGGTCGCTGGCCAGCTCATCGAAGCCGTCAGCGGACAGACCTGGGAAGACTATATGCGGGAGCACGTCCTGGTCCCCGCGGGCATGACGAATTCGACCAGCGACAACGACCGCCGCTTTGCGACCGCCAATCGCGGATTTCCGCACGCGCGAACGACTGCGCGCGTGCGCGGCGTTGGCCCGCTGCGACCACTCGATGAACACGACGAGCTCGGCCGCGCCGCGTCACCTGCCGGAGGTCTCGCTGTCAGCGCGAACGACATGAGCAAGTGGCTCATGCTGCAACTCGCACACGGCAAGCTTCCCGGCGGCGGCAATCTGTTCAGCGAGGCCGCACACGCAGAGATGTGGAAGCCGCAGGTGGTGATGACGAGCTCGTCGCGTAGCGAGGAGCTCAAGCTCGCCGATTCGATGTTCGAAACTTATGCGCTCGGTTGGCGCGTGCATGACTATCGCGGAACGAAACTCGTCTCCCATGGCGGTGCGGTGTTCGGGTTCCAGGCCGTCGTCGTACTCGTCCCCGACAAGAACCTGGGCTTTGCCGTCGAGATCAACAGCGAGGACGGCGAAATCATCCTGGGTCTCATGTATGAGTTACTCGATCACTATCTCGGCTTCACTCCATACCAATGGCCGGAAAAGTTCTCGGCCTACAAGCAGGACCGACTGGCGAAGGCCATGAAAGCGCTCGCAGCGCCTGAAGCCAAGCCCGCCAAGGTCGGGCCTTCGCTGCCGCTCGAGCGCTACGCCGGCATCTACGCCGATCCCTGGTACGGCAACATCGAGGTGGCGGTTCGCAACCGTGCTCTCGCGATCGATTTCAAGTCGACGCCACGGATGGGTGGCCGCCTCGAGCACTGGCAATACGACACGTTCATCACGCGGTTCGATGACAAGAACATCGAACCCGCGTACGTCACCTTCGGCCTGGATGCCGACGGTCGCGTGGAACGCGTGACCATGAAGCCGGTGTCACCGCTCGCCGATTTCAGCTACGACTACGCGGATCTGCTGTTCAAGCCGCAGAAGCCACCTGAAGCGCCGGCCGACTAGCCAGCGCAGCTTTCTTACGGCGCGCGGCCAGCGCGGCGCGTCACATTGAAGGCAGGATACGGTCCGCTTTCATCGATGCGCGCCACTGCCCGGCTTCCCGCAGCGCGGAATCGCCCGGTGGCTGTCAGGTTGTTGACGATCGCCTGTTGTTGCCGCAGTTCGGCGCGCCGCGTGGCGAACGGCGTCGCTGTCACCGCATCGAGAGAGCTCGCGCGGGCGAACAGGAATCCCTGCCCGGCGACGCAGCCCAGCTTCAGGAGCTTGGCAATCTGATCCTCGTTCTCGATGCCTTCGGCGACTGTTTCGAGTCCCAGCGTTTCACCAAGCATGACCACGGCCCGTGCGAGATCGGGTCCCTCATCCTGCGAGGTCAGGCGGCTGACGAAGGCACGGTCGATTTTCAGGATGTCGATCGGGAAGCGATGCAGATACGAGAGCGACGAGTATCCCATGCCGAAGTCGTCGATCGCGATCTTTATTCCCAGCGCCTTGAGCGCGCGGAAGCGCTCCAGGTTGAGTTCCGTGTTGTGCATGATCGTGCTCTCGGTCAGCTCGATCACGAGATTGCCGGGCTCGATGCCTGAAGCTTCCAGCGCGCTGCGCACGTCGGCGACCAGGTCCGCATGCTGCAGGTGGCGGCCGGAGATGTTGATCGCCACGCGCAGGCCATCGCCGGCTGCGATGTTCTTGCTCCAGGCACGGACCTGGCAGCAGGCCTCGATCAGGACCTTGCGGCCGAGTTGCACGATCTGGCCCGATTCCTCGGCCAGCGGGATGAAGGTGCCTGGCATCATCAGACCGTGCTCGGGGTGATGCCAGCGCACCAGTGCTTCGACCCCCAGCAGTTCCCGGTGCGTGAGATCGACGACCGGCTGGAACTCGAGGAAGAACTCGTTGCGCTCCAGCGCGCGCTGCATGTCCTCCTCCAGCCGCAGGCGATGCCGGAGCTGCTCCTGCATGCGTGGGTGAAAGACGACGAAGCGTGCTTTGCCGGCGGCCTTGGCGCTGTACATCGCGATGTCCGCGTTGCGCAGCAATTGCTCGGTGTCATCGCCGTTCTGGGAATAGGCGACACCGATGCTGGCCGAGACCGGTGTCTCCGTGCCGTCGAGCAGCAATGGCAGGTTGAAGGATTGCCCAATCGTCGTGGCGATGCCCTCGACGTCGGCAGCGCTGCCAATGCCTTCGAGCAGGATCGCGAATTCGTCGCCACCCAGGCGGGCTACGGTGTCGGAGGGTCGGGTCGACTTGACCAGGCGTTGCGCTGCCGCTTGCAGCAGCCGATCGCCCGCGGCGTGACCGAGAAAATCGTTGACCTTCTTGAAATTGTCGAGATCGAGGAACATCACGGCAATGAGTTGCCGCGAGCGGTTGGCCAGCGTCAGCGCATGCTCCACGCGGTTGCGGAACAGGCTGCGGTTCGCGAGCAGCGTGAGCGGGTCGTGAAACGCGAGCTGACGCAACTGCTCTTCGAGAGCCTTGCGTTCGCTGACGTCGCGGAAATTCAGTGCCAGGCCTGCGATCGCGGGATCCTCGAGCAAGTTGCTGCCGACGCATTCGAGCGTGCTGCGCCGGTCGTCGACCGCGACCACCACTTCGAAGGGCCCGACCGTGCGGCCATACGTTGCGGCGACCTCCGCGAGAAACGACGCCACGCGTTCGCGGCTTGACTCGCGCCAGAGGTCGAGAAGATTCCGGCCGACCAGTTCGTCAGGATGGATCCCGAAGGTGCGCTCGGCCGCCGGCGATGCAAATCGCAGCCGTCCGTCGAGTTCCACGATGATGATCACGTCCGAGGCGTTCTTGATCAGCGACGCATAGCGCGCTTCAACGATGCCCACTGCACGGCGCTCGCGCAGCAACGCGTCGTCCCTCGAGACAAATCCCTGGCGCAGCATGATGAGCAACGTCAGCACGAAAATGACGGCGGTCATCGAATTGGTCGGGTTCGAGGGCGAGCCGCTTTCCAGGTATACGAGCACGAGGAATGACGCCAGCATCGCGACGTAGGGCATGCCCTGGATCAGCACGCCACCGATGGCGCTCGACGCGGCCGGCACGGTCGGACCGGTCCGCAGTTGTTCGCGCGCCGCTGCGACGAGCCAGCCGTAGCAGCTGAGATAGATGGCGTCCGACAAGCCACCGGGAAAATAGCTATCGGTGACCTTCGACATCGCCCAGACGAGGTCGGCAAGCGACATCACCGAGAAGCCGAGAGTCAGGAGCACGAGTGTGCGGCGGTGAATCGGACCGGCTCCGGCGTGCATCAGCAGGATTCCGAAGGCCAGCAGCATGATGCAGTTCAGAGCGATATAGCTTTGCGTCAGGACGTACTTGATCACGTCCGGACCGCGATCGGCAGCTGAAGTCGGCGCGATCACGAAGATCCAGAAGAACGCGCCGAAGCCGAGCATCAGGATCGTGGCATCGAGTGCGAGCCGTCCCCATTGCACGCGGACCTCCGCGGCCCGCAGCACGGTCAGGATGGCAGCGAATACCAGCGGGTAGAAGCCGAGGAAGAATGCATCGCCGAACGAAGGAAACGGATCGAGCCCGAACAGCCAGTAGGTCGAGTTCTGCAGGTTGCCGAGGGTGTAGACCGAGATCGCCGCTGTGAGATACCACCACGTGCGCCGCGCGGCCGGCGCCGTGGCCCGATGCGCGGCAACTGCTGCGAGTATCACCGTGGCGATGCACGCCGGCGCGTCGCAATACAGATTGAACACTTCGAAGACCCGGCCACCCGAGCGGTCCACGAAGATCAGCACAGTCGCCAGCAGAATGTAGACGAAGATTCCGATCGCGAGCGCGCCCGTCCAACCGGCCCCGAACGGGGCCCGTCGCACTACGGCATCACTGGTGTCCGGGCGTGGCGGCATAGGGCTCTGGCGCAAGCTGCGACCCGCATCCTCGAGGCAAAGCGCGCAACCGGCGTTATGTAGCCCAGCCGGCCAGCCGATAGCGTGACCGGTGTAGAGAAACCGCTAAATTCGGGGAATCAATTCAATCAATTATGAGGTGGTGCCGGCCCCGTAACCGGGGACCGGCGCACCCAGCTCAACCCGTCACAATCGGCGCCAGAGCGGCTCCAATGCGCTCCATCTGTGCGGGCGTGGTCAGGCTGGTGAGCAGTCGCATGAAGTGCGGATGCTGCACGCCCGAGCCGACGTACTGCCAGCGATAGGCCTTGAGGAGACCCGCGTCGAGCGCCGCTCGCTCGCGTGCCGTGAACGCGCGGCCCGCAATCGATGCGAAGTACCTGGCGTCGGCAGCGGCCTGGCCGGCGAGAATGCCATCGACCCCCGCGACGAGCTCGATCAGGTGCGTGACCGCAAGGTCGCGCTCCTCGCCGGTGAGCTTCGCATCTTCGCGTTGCCACTCGAGCTCATCGAGGATCGCGTGCTGGACCTCTTCTTTACAATGGAACAGGAAGACGTCCTTCCACAGCGGCGAGATGTCCGCGTCCGGCGCGATGCTCGCGGTGTAGTGCTGTTGAGTGAAGAGCTCGATGAAGCAGGTGAGTCCGAGCACCGCCCACGTGGACTTGCCGAGCACGAACTGCGCCACGGCATTGGGCTCGGCGGCGGCGCGATATCCCTCCGGCATCACCTGCGCCATCATCTCCTCGATGCGCCGGAACAGCTCCTGGTGTTTGAGCTCCTCATCGCTGAAGCGGATCAGTGCCTGCAGCACCGTCTGGTTCCCCAGCCAGTGATCACGGCTGATCTCGAGCACCTTCGCGTTGATGAAACGTTCCACCAGGCTAAAGATCAGCGCATACGTTCGTCCCTGCACCTGGGTGAGCAGTCGCCGCTCGGCCTCGTTGAGGAAGGTGAGCTCATCGACTTGCGACAGGTGATTGGGCAGGAAGCGCTGTGATAAATCGAACCGGCGCCCGCGGATGACATCGGCATCGATATCCCACCGCGCACGCTTTGACGCGCTGATGGCGCGTGCATAACGGCTCACGTGGGCGTCCGGAGCGGAGTCGACGGACCCCAGAGGGGCAACGGCATTCATGGAGGTCGTCTCCAGAGTTCTATGCGTGTGGTGGCCCGAGGCGCGAGTACACCAAGCAGACACCGGCTCGAGGCCTCGGGAGAACGCCGGGATTTCACCGGAGTTTCACCGGGATGGTCCATCGAAGCAACTGCGAACGACCGGGCGTTGCTGCACAGCGTCAGCCTTGGCTCTCATCGAAAACGCGCCGGGCGATGCTCACGGCTGTGTTGGCTGTCGGCCAGCCCGAATAGAACGCCAGGTGCGTGATCACTTCGATCAGCTCTGCTTTGCT
>DATIEU010000031.1:0-6883 GCA_035455565.1 Steroidobacteraceae bacterium
GAGCGGCAGTTCGCCCGGTCGCTCTGGAACGCCCAAGCCCCCGCCCAGATCGATGATATGTGCGTCTGGAAACCGGCTGCGCAGCCCCCCAAGCAGTTCTGCGGTCTCAATCCAATTGCGGATGTTGAAAATGCCGCTCCCCGTGTGCGCATGCAGGCCAACGATGCGCACGCCAGTGGACTCGGCGAGGCGCGCGAGCTCGTCCAGTTCGAACAACGGGATACCGAATTTCGATTGCTCGCCCGCCGTCCGGACGTGCTCGTGGTGCCCGCGGCCGTGGCCGGTGTCTATGCGCAGGAGGATCTCGCGTTCCCGGAAGTCATCCGGCCACTCGCGCAGCGCATACAGGTTGTCGAGCGTGACCTGAACGCCCTTTTCGAATGCGAAAACATACTCGGGCCGCGGCGCAAAGTTGGGCGTGAACAGGATCTGCCGCCGGTCGAGCCCTGGGAATGCGCCCAGGACGTGTTCGAGCTCGCCCTGCGACACACAGTCAAACCCCACGCCGGCGGCGGCGATGCATTTCAGCACCTCGAGGTTCGGATTGGCCTTAACGGCGTAGAGCAGGCGATCGACCGCCGACAAGCGGCGCAGGCTCGCAATGCGCTCCTCGATCGTAGCGCGGTCGTATACGTAAGCCGCCCCATGCTGCTCGCCGATGCGCAACAGCGTCTCGCGCTTGCGTTCCCACCACCGTGACCGGGGCGCGCCGGTGGTGACGGGCCTGGCGTGGAGCTGTTCCCATGTAGGTCCGAGGACGCGGTCGTTCGCCGAGGCGCGAATCAGCAGATCATGCAGCTGGTGCACCAGGCGCTCGCCCTGGTCCTCGTCGATGACGAAGGTGAAGTTGAGATCGTTGGCGGCCTGGCTCACCAGGTGAATCTTCTGTTCCTCGAACAGCGCGAGCGCGCTTCCCAGCTTGTGCAGGATGCCGCGGATATTGCGGCCCACGAGGCTGAGCGAGGCACACGGGCCGATGGCCTGCGCGCGGCACAGGGGCGACAAGTCCTCGAGCAGCGCCGCGACGGCCTGGCCGTCGAGCGTGTTGGCGGCGGCGTCGAGTGATACGGTCACGTTGGTTTCGGAGGTCGAAACCAGGTCGACCGACATCCCATGGCGTTTGAACACCTGGAAGGCATCCGCGAGAAATCCGACCTGGTGCCACATTCCGGGGCTCTCCATCGAGATCAATGTGATGCCCTTCTTGATCGCGATCGCCTTGACCTGTGCGGCACCCTCGCCCGGAGCGGCCGAGATGTGGGTGCCCTCGAGGTCCGGGGTATGCGTGTCGTACACGTGTAGCGGAATTGCGTGCTGGCGCACGGGCAGGATGCACCGTGGGTGCAAGACCTTGGCGCCGTTGCTGGCGATTTCCTGTGCTTCGTCGTAATGCAGCGCCTTGAGCAGGCGCGCGCCGGGCACCACTCGCGGATTGGCGCTGAACATGCCGGGCACATCGGTCCAGATCTCGAGCCGCCGCGCCTGCAGCTTGGCTGCGAAATAGGCGCTTGAAGTGTCGGAGCCCCCGCGCCCGAGGAGCACGGTTTCGCCCTGCGCGTCGCTCGCGATAAAACCCTGCGTCAGGATCACCTCTCCGAGCGATGCCCAGCGGCGCTGCAGGGCGGAGTCGGGTCTGAAGTCGCAAGTGGCCGAGAGCACGTCGGCCCGGCTCGCAGCGCCGATCCGGCGTTCGGCCTTGAGCGCGCTGCGCGCATCGACCCACGTGACATCGAGGCCCGCGCCCCGCAGAAACTGAGCGCCCAGCGTCGTCGAGAGCAGCTCTCCGCTCGCCAGGACGCGCGCGCGCACGCGGTCGCTGACCTCGCCGACGAGCTCGACACCTGAAGCCAGTTGTCGAAGCTCTGCGAGCTGTTGCTCGAGCGGAGCACCCGGCTTCAGTCCCATCTGGGTCGCCAGGTCGCGATGACGGCGCTCGATTTGCTCGAGCACCGGCCCGTGCTCGTGGCTCAGTGCCTTGACGAGTAGCGACTCGAGCAGGTCTGTGACGCCTGAGAGCGCCGAGTGAACCACGACCGGCCGTAAGCCATCCGCCAGCCGGCTCCGCAAGATCCGGGCGATGTTGTGCCAATTCTGCACGGTCGACACGCTCGTGCCGCCGAACTTGAGCACCACCCAGGGCAAGCTTTTCTCGTCGCTCACCGATCTCCTCTGCGCGCCCGCCAGGGCGCAGCCGAACAGGCCCGGTCCTCGCGGACCGGTTCTACTCTCAACCGACAGATCGGGTGCGGAGGAGACTGAAGGCCCGCGGGGGAGCGGGCGTCACTTCTCTTCTTCGAAGAACTCGCGCAGCTCTTTTTCGAGCCTGCGATCAGCCAGCACGTCCTCGAGCCGGCTCCAGGCGGCCTTGCCGCGCTTCACAGCCGCGGGCTTGGCTCGCCGGTCGACCCGGTCGAACATGATCTTTTCGATCTCCGCGGACGGCGATTCCTCCTGCTCGTTGAGGAACTCGTCATCCAATTCGAAGTGTTCGTCGTCTCGGTCGGACATGGCCTGCCTTTGCAAAAGTCCCGCCGGATCAGGGGGATCTGGCTTTCGGGGCGACGCAGAGGCAGCGAAATATATACGATTTATGCACCCGATCAACACCCTCTTGTGGCGCAGCAATAGCCCGCCAAACGCTGCCGCCAGATGGAAAATGCCAGCCTGAAAAGCTCGCTATCACAACGACTTATAATGTCATCCTTCGGTCACGCTGACGGGGGCGCCGCGGCCGATCCCGAGGCCCTCGGCGGCACTCTGCTCGGCGCGGGCGATCTCCACGACGCCGAAGGAGTTTACGAGCGCGAGATACTCCCCGGGTTTCACGTCACCGTACGTGCGATGCAGGGTGAGGCGATGGTTGGCGGCGTGGACTACCGGGCGCATGAAACGGCGCAAGAGCTGCTGATCGATGTTGGTGATGAGGTTCCCGAAGTGGTCGAGCGTGATGACGACGCCGCGGATCGCCTGTCCTACAACGCCCGGCTCCTCCACCCAGCTCGGCACGTACTGATCCGTGGGCTCGCCGATGTCGGACGGCTGGCAGCGCCCCGCCGCGAGCTCCGCGACCAGCGGCGCGAAGATGTCGCGCCCATGAAAGGTGGCGCTCGGTGTCGCGATCCCGAACCGCTCGAGCACGCGGGGCATGAGCCGGTAGATCATCGGCTCGGCGACGCGGCCTATGACGGACGCGAGCAGTCCATTGTCGGGCGCGATGAACAGATGCTTTGCGGCGGTGACGATGATGATGTCCCGCTGCGTCCCCACACCGGGGTCGACGACTGCAACGTGCACGCTGCCGTCGGGAAAGTACTGCCACGAGCGCGCCAGCCAGAACCCCGCCTCCGCCGGCCAATGCACCAGGATGTCGTGAGTCACATCGATGATGCGTGCCGCAGGGAAGCGCGTGAGGATGCGGCCTTTCATGGTCGCAACGAATGGTCCCTCGTAGCCGAAGTCGGTCGTGATCGTGATGACGCCGCAGGGAGTGAAGGAGCTCATGCGCGGCACTTTCCGGCGAGCCATGCTCGATCGTCAACTGCTTCCTGCGCTCCCGGCTTCATACCCCCTGCTATGCTGCGCGCCATGCTCTGGACCCTCGCGCCGACCAACAACAGCAACGAATGAGCGGCGTCCACCCAACCCAGGCGCCCCGTCCCTGGACGCTGGTCGCCGTCGCACTGTGTTTCGCGCTCTCAGGCTTCGCGGCGCTGCTGTACCAGACCGCCTGGACGCGCCAGTTTTCGATCGTCTTCGGTACCTCGGAGCTCGCCGTCGCCATCGTCCTGGCGGCCTATATGGCGGGGCTGGCGCTCGGCGCCCGGGTGGTCGAACGCTTTCTGGACCGCGTGCGTCGGCCAGTACTCGTCTACGGGATTCTCGAGTTCGGAATCGCCATCGCGGCGGTTGCGGTCCCGCTGCTCCTGCTCGCGGCCGAGAAGGTCATGATCTTCGTCATCGGTGGCCAGCCGCAGCCGCCGAGCAGTGAAGGCTGGGCGCAGGCACTCTTCTATGTATTCACCGCGTTTGTCGTGCTGGTGGTGCCCACGGCGCTGATGGGCGCGACATTGCCGCTCCTCACGCGACACGTGGTGCATACGCCAGCGCAGATCGGCACGCGAACGGGCCTGCTGTACGCCGTCAACACTTTCGGGGCTGTCGGCGGTGCGCTCGCGGCGGCCTATGCGCTGCTACCGGGCCTGGGGTTGAGCCGAACTGTCTTCGTGGGCGCGGCCGTCAACGTGCTGGTGTTCGGTCTCGCGGCTCTCGTCGCTCGTGCCTCAGGTGCGACGCAGCCGCTGCCCCATCTGCCCGACGCCGGGACGGCAGCTAGCCCGGCGCCCCATGCGGCACCGGCGCTGGCCACCTGGCGTTCGGGAGCGCGTTTCATCCTGCCGGTGATGCTGCTGTCGGGCGCCGTTTCATTTCTGTACGAGGTCCTGTGGACCCGGATGCTGAGCTACATCCTGGGCGGCAGCATCTTTGCCTTTGCAACGATGGTGGCCAGCTTCCTGCTGGGGATTGCGGCAGGCAGCCTCGTGGCTTCGCAGATCGCGCGGACGCGGACCCTGGCGACGATCGGCTTCGTGATCGCGCAGCTCGCCATCGCGGTGTGCTCGGCGCTCACCTATCTCAACCTCGAAGCGCTGCTGCCCGAACGTGCCGGGCTCGTCGGTAACACCTTGGTAGCAATCGTCGTGTTGCTGCCGGCGACGTTTTTCATCGGCGCTACCTTCCCATTCGCGGTTCGCATGCTGACGGACCAGCCGGCCGCCGCCGCGGCTGCGGCTGCCCGGGTATATGCGTGGAATACCGTGGGCGCGATCGCGGGTGCGCTCGCCGCCGGATTCGTCATCATTCCGGAGCTGCGGTTCGAAGGGAGTATCTACGTTGGCGTCCTTGCCAACATGGGGCTGGCACTCGTGACCTGCCTGCTGGTCGCGCGAGCCCCGTATGTGTGGAGTGCCGCCGCGCTCGCAGCCGGTGTTGCCGTTGCCTTCGTCTTCAGGCCCGAGGCGCCCAGCACCCTCTTGCACACCTCGCCGCTCAACGTCAGCAAAGCCGGGCCGTTGCGCTACTACGACGTCGGTCGCTCGGCGAGTGTCGTCGTGCTCGAGCAGGATGGCTCGCTGATGTTGCGCACCAACGGGCTTCCCGAGGCGCTCATCGAGACGCCGGGTAGCGCGCCCAAGTTCAGCGGCGAGTTCTGGTTGTCGCCGCTTGCGGTAATCGCACGGCCGCGCACCGAGTCGATGCTGGTGGTCGGTTATGGCGGTGGCGTGGTGCTCGACGCCGTACCGCCCAACGTGCGCCAGGTCGACGTGATCGAGCTCGAACCGAAAGTCATCGACGCCAACCGCGCGGTGGCGCACCTACGCAAGCGAGATCCGCTGCGCGACAGTCGTGTGCGCATCATCCTGAATGACGCGCGGGGCGCGCTCGCGCTCACCGACATGCGCTACGACGCGATCGTTTCGCAGCCTTCTCATCCGTGGACCGCCGGCGCGTCACACCTCTATACACGGGAGTTCATGCAGCAGGCGCGCGAGCACCTCACCGAGGGCGGCGTCTTCGTCCAGTGGATGAACATCGGCTTTCTCGACGAGGACCTGTTGCGCTCGCTCGCCGCGACACTGCTCGACGTATTTTCGAGTGTCAGCGTCTATAGGCCCGACCCGGCAACGTTGATTTTTCTCGCCTCGACGGCCCCGCTCCAGCTCGAGCAAACCGTCCTGTCGGCGGCCACGCCCCTCGACGTCGCACCGCGCCACTACGCTCGCTTCGGCATCCATTGTCCCGAAGACGTGGTCGTGGCACTGACCCTGGACCAGGCCGGCATTGAAACGCTCGCGCAAAGTGCGCCACTCATCACGGATGACCGCAACCGCCTTGCGACCGATGAAGTCTACGATCGCGGGCGCGGCCTTACCGCGGCCAAGCTGAGCAGCATTCTCGAGGCCTACGATCCGCTGCAGCGGAAAGACAGCTGGATATACCGGGAACTTGGATCGCAGCTCGCCTTCGACTACATGGCTCGGCGCATGTCCCTGTTCGTGGCGCTGGACCGCGGCTTGCCGCGACGCATTGTCCGCATGAGCCAGTTGCTGCCCGATGCTTCGATGGCGGCGTATGCCCAAGCCGTGGCACGCGGCAGCCTTGGCGACCGGGCGGGGGCGAGTCGCCTGTTCCGCGAAGCCGTGGCCATCCGGGACGACAACCAGGCGGCGCGTTTCGACCTGATTCGCCCGTGGCTGCCCGCGATCGCGCAGGGTCGCGCCCCGGCTGAGATCGCCGCCGAGGTCGGCCGACTACCGGCCACGCCCGCGGCCATCGTGATCGCTGGTCGACACGCCATCAAAGGTGAGTGGGAACAAATCCCGCCACTCGAATCGGATATAGCGGCTGCGCGCTTCACGGACACCTGGTATCCGGAGTCCATTCAGATCCGAGCCGACTGGCGCTCCCGGGTATCGAGCGAAGAATATCGCGGGCGGTTCGGTCGCGAGGCGCTTGCCCTGGTCGAAGAGCTGATCGTGTCGCAGCCCAATGCCGCGATGTTCGCGCTGCGCGCACGGGCCGCCGCCGCCGCCGACCGTCCGGACGTCGTTCTCGAATCCATCAATGGCTACGCGCGCAGCCTCATCAACAGTGTGGCGGTGCTTGCTCCCGCAGATTTGCCGTCCTTGAGCGGCAACCTCGACGCACTACTCAAGTCCCTCGACCATCTGGACGGCGACAAGCGCGTCAATGTGGCGCGGCTCGGCGAGGTACGGGCGAACCTGGTGACGGCGCGCGACAGCCTGCTGTCGCTGGCCACCAGTGCCAAGTCCGACTGATCAGGAGAAGATCTTGCCGGGATTGAGGATGCCGCGGGGGTCGAGCG
>DATIEU010000032.1:0-12403 GCA_035455565.1 Steroidobacteraceae bacterium
CGGGTTACCTGCCGAACCTCCCCGAAACCGTGATCGCGATGCTGGCGACGGCCAGCATCGGAGCCAGCTGGACATCCTGCTCGCCGGACTTCGGCATCCAGGGCGTGCTCGATCGCTTTGGCCAGATCGCGCCCAAGGTGCTGTTCACGGCGGACGGCTATTTCTATGGCGGCAAGACCATCGACTCGCTCGCGCCGATTGCCGGCGTGCTCGCGCAGTTGCCAAGCGTCGAACAGGTCGTGGTCGTGCCTTACGTCAGCGCGACTCCGGACTTCAAGACGCTCCGCAGCGCAACGCTCTATGGCGACTTTGGTGTCGCGGCACAGCCGCTGCAGTTCGCGGCGCTACCATTCGATCATCCGCTCTATATTCTTTATTCCTCCGGCACCACCGGCGTCCCCAAGTGCATCGCGCACGGTGCGGGCGGCACATTGTTGCAGCATCAGAAGGAGCATCTGCTGCACACCGACTCGAAGCCCGGCGACCGCATGCTCTATTTCACGACCTGCGGCTGGATGATGTGGAACTGGCTGGTGAGCGTGCTCGCGGTCGGCGCCGCGGCGGTGCTCTACGACGGCTCGCCGACGTATCCCGACGCGCGCGTACTCTGGCGCATTGCGGAGAGCGAGAAGCTGGCCGTGTTCGGTACCAGCGCGCGCTATCTCGCGGCAATCGAGAAGGAAGGCGTCAAGCCGGGCGCGGAATTCCGTCTCGATGCGCTGCGCGCGATTCTCTCGACCGGCTCGCCGCTCGCACCGGAAGGATTCGAGTACGTCTATCGCGACATCAAGGCGGACGTGCAGCTCTCTTCCATCTCCGGCGGCACCGACATCGTCTCCTGTTTCGTACTCGGCAGTCCGGTACTGCCGGTGTATCGCGGCGAGATCCAGTGTCGCGGGCTCGGCATGCGCGTCGAGATCTTCGGTGAAGACGGACATCCAATCGTCGATGAGCCCGGCGAGCTCGTATGCACGGCGCCGTTTCCTTCGATGCCGGTTGGCTTCTGGAACGATCCCGACGGCAGCCGCTATCGCGCGGCCTACTTCGAGCGCTTTCCCAACGTCTGGTGCCACGGCGACTACGCAGCGCTCACCGCGCATGACGGCATCATCATCTACGGGCGCTCGGATGCGGTGCTGAACCCGGGGGGCGTGCGCATCGGCACGGCCGAGATCTATCGCCAGGTCGAGAAGCTCGATGAGGTGCTCGAAAGCCTCGCGGTCGGCCAGGACTGGAAGAACGACACGCGCGTCATCCTGTTCGTGCGCTTGCGGCCGGGTGTGACGCTCTCCGACGCCCTGCATCAGAAGATTCGCGAGACGATCCGCAGCAACACCACGTCGCGGCACGTGCCGGCGCGCATCATCGCCGTACCGGAGATCCCGCGTACCATCAGCGGCAAGATCGTCGAGCTCGCGGTGCGCAACGTGATTCATGGCCGGCCGGTGAAGAACACCGACGCGCTCGCCAATCCGCAGGCCCTCGATCACTTCCGGAACCTGCCGGAGCTCAAGAGTTGAGCCTGCGCAAGCCGCAGCCCCTCGCAGCGCTGTACACGGAAACCATAGAGCGGCACGGCTACGCTCGCGACGCGGGCCAGGAGCGGGCGATTGCCCGCCTCGAAGACCTGCGCCGGCGTCTGATCGAGCAGCCCCGCGACTTCGGGTTTTTCAAACGTCGCATGCTGCAACTGCTGCCTGGGCGCACCACGATCGAACCGGTGCGCGGCCTCTATGTCTGGGGCGGCGTCGGGCGCGGCAAAACGATGTTGATGGATCTCTTCTACAGCAGCCTGCCGTTCGCGGAACGCGAGCGTCGCCACTTCCATCGCTTCATGCACGATGTGCACGCGGAGCTCGGCAAGCTCAAGAATCACGCGCAACCGCTCGAGCTGGTCGCCCATCGCATCGCCAATCGCACGCGGCTCATCTGCTTCGACGAGTTCTTCGTGGCCGACATTGCCGATGCCATGCTCCTCGGCACCTTGTTCGACGGGCTCTTCCGCCGCGGCGTCACGCTGGTCGCAACGTCGAACACGCAGCCGAAGGATCTCTATCGTGGCGGGCTGCAGCGCCAGCGCTTCCTTCCGACCATCAAGCTGCTGGAGAAACATACCGAGGCGCTGCACCTCGAAGGTGACGTCGACTATCGCCTGCGGCAACTGCGCAGTGCGTCGATCTACGTCCATTCAAAGGCGGCCGATGCCAACGCGCAGCTCGAGACCACTTTTGCCGCGGTCGCCGGCGAACCAGGGCAACCCGACGGCGCGCTCGCTATCGAGCATCGTCGCGTGCGCACGGTACGGCAGGCGGACGACGTTGCGTGGTTCACGTTCCACGACCTGTGCGAAGGGCCGCGCAGCCAGAACGACTACATGGAGCTTGCGAGCTGGTTCCACACGCTGATCGTGTCGGACGTGCCGTGCTTCGAGGCAACCGCGGACAATGCGGCGCGCCGCTTCATCACGTTGGTCGACGTACTCTACGACCACAACGTCAACCTGATCTTGTCAGCGGCCGCGCCGCCCGCCGAGCTCTATCGCGGCGTCAAACTCAAGAACGACTTTCAGCGCACCGCGAGCCGCCTGGTCGAGATGCAGGCGGAGGCGTACCTCGCCCGCGCTCACAAGCCCTAGGGCCACTAGTCTTGCGCCGCGCAGCAGTGGCCGTCGAGGAGCACCGCGAGATCGCCCTGGCCGGCGAGCTTGGGCCGCTCGGGATCGGGATGGACGCGCCGGATCCAGATCGCCTCGATGCGTTCGGGATGCGCGTTGCGGATCTCCTCGTAGATTTCCGGATCGTGCTCACCGTCATCACCGATGAGCGTGAAGCGCGCGTGCGGCACGCGCGCGAGGATTTCCTCGATGCGCGCCTTCTTGTAGGGCGCCTGGTCGAACAGCGCCTCGCTGGTTTCGTCGTTCGTCACGCGCTTGGTGATCAGCACGCCGCGCGGAAAACCGTTGTAGGCAAGGAAGGTCTCGATCGAGAAGTGCAGCTGCCGCGGTGACGCCGAGAGATAAAACACGGGCGCCGCGGCGGCATCGGCATTCTTCGCGGCGAGCTCGCGATAGAGCGCCGCGGTGCCCGGCACCGCTTCGCGCTGCATCGGGTTTCTGAGCAGCGTATTGGCGAGCATGCGGCGCGTGCTCGTGACTTCCGTAACGAGGATCGTGTCGTCGAGATCGGAGATCAGGCCATGCACGTTGGCATCGGGCACGACGAGGAGTCCGGTCTCGGTCGACGCGCCCGCAATCTCGCCGGCAATCTGGTGCCAACCGGGCATGAGCGCCGCGAGCTCCGAAAGCTCCACGCGAAAGTAGCCTTCGACATCCGTGGTGGCCGGCCAATGGCGTTCGACCAGGCGCACCGTCACCGGCACGTGGGCACGTTCCTCATTCACGAGCGCGCCGAGACTGCGGCGCAGGTTGGCGCGCCGCCCCTCGGAAGCCGCATACGGAATCGCCTCCTCGGAGGCGATGACTCTGCCCTCGATCGCGCCCATGCCGCCGCTCACGAACGCCGGATAGAGCTGGATCCGGTCTTCCGGGCGTGCAATCCCGCCCTGGAGCAGTAGAAGAAGGAGAACCCCCGCGCTGAACCGTCGCCTTTTCATGATCCCACGATAGCGCTTGTGCACCTGTATATAAACACAGTATGCTTCTCGCCCCCCCCCCGGCGAACAAAAACTGGAGAGCCCGCATGAAACTCTATTGGTGCCCGCAGACACGTGCGATGCGCGTGGTGTGGCTGCTCGAAGAGGCCGGCGTTCCCTACGAGCGCGTGCACATCGATATCCGTGACCCGCAGGCGAAGGCGAACGCCGCGTTTCGCGCCGCCTCGCCCATGGGCAAGGTGCCGGCGCTCGAGGACGGCTCGACGCGGCTGTGGGACTCGGGCGCCATCTGCGCCTATGTCGCCGACCAGTATCCGGCGAGCGGTCTTGCACCGGGCATCGGCCATCCGCAGCGCGGCGCGTATCTGCAATGGCTCATGTTCACCAACGCCTGCCTGGAGCCCGCCATGAGCGAGAAAGTGGGTGGCGCGCCCGCGAACTCGGCGCGCAGCGGTTGGGGAAGCTGGGACCTGATGCTCGGTACGTTGCGCAACGGCCTCGAGCGCGGCCCCTGGATCCTCGGCGAGCGTTTTTCGGCGGCCGACATCCTGCTCGGCGCGAGCTGCTACTTCATGCGCAAGTTCAAGATGATCGACGACGAGCCGGTGATCTTTGCGTATGCCGATCGCTGCGTCGCCCGGCCCGCCTTCAAGCGCGCCCAGGCGCTCGAGCCCGCCTAGGACCGCAAGATTCGGCAAGAATCGGCATTGGTTCGACGCTACGATGCGCGCTCGATGACCGGTCAAGGATTCACGCTGTTCGATACGGCGATCGGGCGCTGCGGCATTGCCTGGGGCGAGCGCGGCGTCGTGGGCGTGCAATTGCCCGAAGCGCGCGAACTCGCCACCCGTGCGCGGCTCCTGTCGCGCTTCCCGAACGCCGCGGAAGGTACTCCGCCGCCTACCGTACAGCAGGCGCTCACGGATATCGTCGCCCTGCTCTGCGGCGAGGCGCGGGACCTCGCTGCGGTCCCGCTCGACATGGAGGGCGTGCCCTCTTTCCATCGGCGCGTCTACGAAGTGGCGCGTTCGATTGCGCCGGGCTCGACCCTGACCTACGGCGAAATCGCTACGCGCTTGGGCACGCCCGGGTCGGCACGGGCCGTAGGCCAGGCGCTGGGACGCAATCCCTTCGCGATCATCGTGCCCTGCCATCGGGTCCTGGCTGCGGGCGGCAAAGTCGGCGGTTTCTCGGCCACGGGAGGCATCGCCACCAAGCTGCGCATTCTCTCGATCGAGGATTCGCGCAATGGACAGTTGGCCCTGTTCGAGGGCGATGGCGTGCTGGGCTACAACCCGCAGGTCGCCGTCGAGCATGTGCGCACGTCGGACCCGGCGATGGCTCGCTTGATCGATGCGGCGCCGCCGTTCACGCTCCGCCCCGACCGAGCGCCCAGCGTCTTTGCGGCGCTCGCGGAAGCGATCGTGTATCAGCAGCTCAACGGCCGGGCCGCGGCCACGATCTTCGCCCGCGTGTGCGCCCTATTCCCGCGGGCTCACGCGGGGCCGAACGCCGAACAGATCGTGCGGGCTTCAGATCGGCGGTTGCGCGCCGCCGGACTGTCGCGCTCGAAATTGCTGTCGCTCCGCGATCTCGCGCGCCGCGCGGTGGACGGAGAGATTCCGACGCTGGCCGAAGTGCATCGAATGGAGGACGAAGCGATCATCGAGCGCCTCACCGAGGTGCGCGGCATCGGTCGCTGGACGGTCGAGATGCTCCTGATCTTCCGTCTCGGACGCCCGGATGTGCTGCCGGTCGATGACTACGGCGTGTGCAAAGGCTTCGCGCTCGCCTATCGCAAGCGGAAGCTACCCAAGCCCAAGGCATTGCTGAAATACGGCGAACGCTGGCGCCCGTATCGCAGCGTCGCGAGCTGGTACCTGTGGCGCGCGGTCGAGCTCGACAGGAGCGTGTTCGCGAAGGACCAGCAAATGCAGCCCATGCGCAAAGCGTAGCCGGACGTCCCACGGGTATTGCGCAAAAGCCTGGAAATACAGCACTTCCAGGCATTACTTCCCCTTAAGTCTCCTTCAGCCTTTCGGTTTGTTCCTTCAAACCGTTTGCCCCAAATTGCCCTCCAACGATGCGACCTCACCGAGGTCGCGAAGGATCAGGAAAGGAAGGCAGTCATGAAACGCGCAAAGGGTTTGGCGAAGATCCCGGTGATCGTCACGCTGTTGGTGCTTGCAGCCGGCGGGGCGTCGTTCCACAGCAAGGCTCCGGTCGTCGTCGAGGAATCGAATGTTGCCGTCACGGACGCGCCGGCCCCTGGGTCGGACGTGCCGCTGATCGGCTCGATCACCGTCACTGCGAGCCGGGCGAACTAGCCCAGCATCACTCCGCGAGGGTCTCGCCCGAGCCGCCCGCCTCCTTCGGCAGGTCCCGCATCTTGGGCAGCGCATCGCGCAGGCGCAGCGCGGTTTCGCTGTAGAAGACGTGGATCGCGGGCTCGAACTCGAAGTTCCGGATGACAGCGGCGTACACGTCGGTCAGACCCATCTGCGGGTGCTCGGTGAGCACGTGCCCGCCGCACTTCACGCACCACTTGCGGAAGCTCTTCGGTGTCAGGTTGAACGTGCGCAGGTGTTCAGCACCCTCTGTGATCTGCACGGCCTGCGGAGGCCACAGCGTAAAGGCGTTGATGGGTCCTGCCGACCATTTGCGGCAGGACTCGCAGTGACAGTAGCCCATCAGCGCCGGCGCACCGCTCACCTTGAGCTGCACCGCGCCACAGAAACAGGCACCGGAATGGATCTTCGCGTCGTTCATGCGTTTTCTCTCCCTCGCTTTAGTGCGATTGCCAGGATTCGGCACACGCTTTAGCCTGCGCGTCTCATGACCACGCCCGCCACTAACCTTTTGCAGAGCGCATCCCTGTCGGTGGTCGACTATCGTTGCGCCGCCGGGCCGGCTGATGTGCCGTTCGTCGAGAGGCACGCGAGCTACTGTCTTTCGTATGTGCGCCGGGGCAGCTTCGGTTGTCATACGCGTGGTGGGTCGTTCGAGCTCGTCACCGGTTCCCTCCTGGTGGGTGGCGCGGGTGATGAATACATGTGCACACACGATCACGCGCAGGGCGGCGACGAATGCCTGTCCTTTCACCTGTCACCCGCGCTGGTCGAGACGATCAGCGACCGCAGCGATTACTGGCAAGCCGGTTCGCTGCCGCCCATACCGGAGCTGGTGGTGCTGGGCGAACTGGCGCAGGCCGCAGCGGCGGGCACCCATGACGTGGGGCTCGATGAGGTTGGTCTGTCGCTCGCCCATCGTTTCGTCGCCGTGGTCAGCGGACGCAAGCAGAAAACCGTGAAGGCCCGTACCCTCGATCGGCGTCGCGCCGTGGAGGCGGCACGCTGGCTGGATGCGCATGCGCATGAGCCGGTCGATCTCGAAACGACCGCGAAAGCGGTGGGCCTCAGTGCGTTTCACTTCCTGCGCGTCTTCTCACAGGTGCTCGGCGTGACGCCGCATCAGTACCTGGTCCGTTCGCGACTCCGGCGCGCTGCGCAGCGCCTGGTCGAAGGAACCCAATCGATCACCGACATCGCCTTCGATGTGGGCTTTGCCGATCTCTCCAATTTCGTCCGCACCTTCCACCGTGCCGCCGGCATGGCTCCACGGGAGTTTCGCCAGGTGGCGCGCGGCGAACGCCGCCTGAGCGACTCGCGCGCGGGGCTCGCAAGCCCAGCATGAACCATGCACGCCTGCGAGGGCGTCGCCGCTGACACAATGCGCCGGCATGCGTTACGTCGGCTTTCTCGTCATCGGCCTGGGCCTCTACGGCGCCATCAACTACCTGGGCTCGCGTCCGGTGGATTGGCCGGCGGGCGTGATGGTTGCGGACGATCCGCGACAGATCGATTTTGAAGGTGGCACGCCGATCGAGCAGCACGGCTTCGAGTTACAACCGCGGGCCAGGTTCAGCGCGCAAGTACGCGTGCTGAGCCACGAGCGCTATCGGCACGATGACCTCGCGCGCGTGAGCCCTATCGACTTTGCCGTGGGCTGGGGACCGATGTCGGACTCCGCCGTGATCGAGCAGCTCGATATCTCGCAGTCGGGCCGTTTCTTCTTCTATCACTACGACGATCAGCCGCCGATCGACGATCGCGAGATAGTGATCCACGCGTCGAACTGGCATTTGATTCCGGCGAGCGACGCGGTGCTGGACCAACTCGAGGACGTGCGCACCGGTGAGATTGTCGAGCTCGCTGGTCTCCTGGTCGATGTGAAGAATCCGAATGGCCAGACGATGCGCACCTCCCTGACACGCGAGGACGCCGGTGCCGGTGCCTGCGAGATCATCCTCGTCGAGCAGCTCACCATTCGCTATCGCTAGTTCGCCGACCGGTCTCTTACAATGTCGGGCGCAGGAGGTGCTCGATGTTGCAGGCCCGCTGGTTCCTGATTTGCGTGGCATCCCTCGCGGCCGCCGCACCCGCTCACGCCAAGACGATGGCCGAGGTGCTCGCCGCCTCCAAGCCTTCCGATTGGCGGCCTCTCGATCCCGCCAACACGCTGTACGTCGAATGGGACGCCGGCCGCGTCGTGATCGAGCTCGCGCCCGAGTTCGCGCCGGGAACGATCGCGAACGTCAAAACGCTCGTGCGGCAGAGGTATTTCGACGGCCTCGCGTTCATCCGTTCGCAGGACAATTACGTGGTGCAGTGGGGCGATCCGGCGGAGGCCAAGCGTTCACTGGGTGCGGCGAAAAAGACCGTGCCTGCAGAGTTTTCACGAGCCGCCAAGGGCTTGACGTTCACGCCACTGAACAATGTCGACGCGTACGCGCCCGAGACCGGCTTCGTCGGCAGTTTCCCGGCTGCGCGCGACACCAAGTCGAATAGCGCCTGGCTCGCGCACTGTTACGGCATGGTGGGCGTCGGTCGCGACAACGCGGCGGACACGGCGAATGGCTCGGAAATCTACGTGGTCATTGGCCATGGGCCGCGCCACCTCGATCGCAACGTGCCGCTCATCGGGCGCGTGGTGCAGGGCATGGATCTGCTGTCGGTGATACCGCGAAGCCGCGCCACCATGGGCTTCTACGAGAAAGCCGAAGAACGCACGCCGCTGCGCTCGGTGCGTCTCGCTGCGGATGTGCCGGAGGCAGAGCGGGCTCACCTCGAAGTGCTGCGCTCGGACACGCAGACCTTCACCGATCTCATCGAGGCGCGCCGCAATCGCACCGAGGAGTGGTTCCTGGTGCCAGCGGGTCACATCGATGTCTGTAACGTGCCGCTGCCGGTGCGTGAACGCGGGAAGTAGCGCCTAGACGTTGCGCCCTTCCGTGTGATCGGACAGTACGGTCAGCACGTGACCGTCCGGATCCGTGAGCTCGAACATGCGATGACCGCCGTACGTGTCGCGTACCGGCGTGGTCGGAAGCCCCCGCCGCTGCAACTCGGCATGAAAGGTATCGGCGTTCTGCACCATCAGGTCAAACGCGTCGATCGTCTGTCCGGGCGGCTTTTCCACCGCCTTGAAGAGCATGAGGTGTGTGCCGCCGCGCAGCTCGAGGATCGCCATCTCGTCCGCTTCCCAGATGCTTCGCATCCCGAGCGCGGTGTAGAACGCCGCCCCTCTGCGCGGATCCGCCACCCGCAGGATGACGTGGCCAATCGCTACCGACGGACGATCCATGTGCTTACCTCGTCAAAGCATGACCGCTGCACTCGCGGCAGGTTCAATCGCGGGCGGCGCTACGCGCTCGGCTGCTTATAGAAGAATGCGGCCACGGCGCCCAGGATGATCACGAGAATGCCTTCGAAGACCATCTGCTTCACAGCGAGCGCTCCGGGCGTGGGTTGCACCACGTAGTAGATCAAAAACATCGGCATGAGCAGTAGTGCTACCGCAACGCCAAAACGCATTCCCTGTGCGAGCCACGGCTTGGGCTCAACGCCGCGCGAATAGATCCAGACGAATGCCCCTGCCATGCTGAGCTCCGCCAGGAACATCAGTGGCCGGAGGCTATTCGCGTCGGCCTCGGTGCGCATCAGGTTGGGGAGTTGCGAATAGTCATCGTGCAGCAGCACGCCATGTACTACAAAGCTGCCGAGCACCCACACCACGAACACGACAATCCAGGCAATGAAGAACTTCTTATTCATGAGCCCCCCTGTGAGGTTCAGAAAATGCCGTGGACGAAGACTTCAGCTCAGATGACACCCCTGCGAATCTGGTCGAGCTCGATGGACTCGAAGAGCGCCTTGAAATTGCCCTCGCCGAAACCTTCGTTGCCCTTGCGCTGAATGATCTCGAAAAAGATCGGCCCGATCACGTTCTGCGTGAAGATTTGCAGCAGCGTCCCCTGCCCTTGTGTGGGCGCGCCGTCGAGCAGAATGCGGTGCGACTTGAGTGCCGCGAGGTCCTCGCCATGGCCCGGAACGCGAGCGTTCACGCCTTCGTAGTAGGTATCCGGCGTGTCCTGAAAACTGACGCCGCGCCCCCGCAGCACCGCGACCGTGCGGAAGATATCTTCTGTCCCCAGGGCAATGTGCTGGATGCCTTCGCCGCGATACTGGTGCAGGTATTCCTCGATCTGTGACTTCTCGTCCTGCGACTCGTTGATCGGGATGCGGATCTTGCCGCACGGGCTCGTCATGGCGCGGCTGAAAAGGCCGGTCTTCTGGCCCTCGATGTCGAAATAGCGGATCTCGCGGAAGTTGAAGAGCGTCTCGTAGAACCCCGCCCACAGGTCCATCCGCCCGCGATGGACATTGTGCGTCAGGTGGTCGACGGCCGTGAGGCCGCATCCCTTCGGTTGCGCCTCCGCTTCGCCGGCGGGCACGAAATCGACATCGTAGATGGTGCGATCGCCATAGCGGTCGACCAGGTAGATCAGGCTGTCGCCGATGCCGTGGATGGCGGGGATGTTCAGCTCCATCGGCCCGACGCGGCCGTGGAAGGGCCGCGCGCCGAGCTTCAGCGCCCGCTCGTACGCGGCGGCCGCGTCCTTCACGCGGAAGGCCATGGCGCAGACGCAAGGGCCGTGCACGCGCGCGAAGGACTGCGCGAAGCTGTCCGGCTCGGCGTTCAGGATGAAATTGACGTCGCCCTGGCGGTACAGCGTCACGCGCTTGGAGCGGTGGCGCGCGACGGGCGCGAATCCCATGCGCTCGAAGAGCGCGCCGAGGCGCTCGGGCTCCGGCGCGGCGTATTCGACGAACTCGAATCCGTCCGTCCCCATCGGATTGGCGGGGGTCATGGCGACCTCTACCCCAAAATTGTGGCTGCAGCAGAGTTAACGGCCGAGCGGTGGATAAGGTGGCGGCCGGTCGGACCGACAAAGGGTTGTGTCCGTTTCCGCAGGCGTCGCTTTGCCTTGGGATCACCATGCCGTGTCACGAAATCGCCACCATTGCCGCATATCATCGTCACATCCCTCTAATAAGAAAAAAGGATGATGAACAAGGGACCGGGAGAGCTCGGGATGACGAAGGCTCGCTTCGACGAACCGGCGTTGGACGAACTGCTTGCCGATCCGATGATCGATCTGGTGATGCGCCGCGACGGCTTTGACGCCGATCAGGTGCGGCGCACGATGGAGGGCGCCTGGCGGCGGCTGCGGCTCTCACGCGCCGGCCGCGACGCGGACGCGGGCGACCGCGTCCTGCCAACCAGCGTATAGCGCGGCGCGCTGCTCCTCGGGCATGCGCGGCTCGAAGCGGCGGTCGCGCTGCCAGCGGCGCGCGATATCCTCAGGCGATGAGAAGAGGCCGAGGGTGAGCCCCGCGAGGGCGGCGGCGCCGAGGGCGGTCGTCTCCGTCACCGTCGGCCGTTCCACCGCCACATCCAGGATATCGGCGAGGAACTGCATCAGCCAGTCGTTGGCGACCATGCCGCCGTCGACGCGCAGCGCGGTCGGCGTGACGCCGCCGTCCTCGGCCATGGCCCGCATCAGGTCGCGCGTCTGATAGCAGACCGCCTCGAGCGCGGAGCGCACGATCTCCGCGATCCCCGTGTCGCGGGTCAGGCCGAAGATCGCGCCGCGGGCGCGCGGGTCCCAATAGGGCGCGCCCAGGCCCGTGAAGGCGGGCACCAGATAGACGCCGTTGTTGCCGGAGAGGCCCGAGGCGAGCCGCTCGGTCTCGCCCGCCGCGGCGATCAGCTTCAACCCGTCGCGTAGCCACTGCACCGCCGCGCCGGCGACGAAGATCGAGCCCTCGATGGCGTAGGTCACCTCTCCGCCGAGCCGGTAGGCGACCGTGGCGATGAGGCGGTTCTTGGAGAGGACCTGCCGCCGGCCGGTATTCATCAGCACGAAGCAGCCCGTGCCGTAGGTGCTCTTGATCATGCCGGGGGCGAAGCAGGCCTGGCCGATGGTCGCGGCCTGCTGGTCGCCGGCGATGCCGGCGATGGGCAGCGCGACGCCGAGCAGCTTCTTGTCGGCAATGCCGAACTCGGCCGCGCTGTCCATCACCTGGGGCAGGAGGGCGCGCGGGATGCGTAAGTGCTCCAAGAGCTCGCCGTCCCAGTCCTGACGGCGGATGTCGAAGAGCATGGTGCGCGAGGCGTTGGTCGCGTCGGTCGCATGCACCGCCCCGCCGGTGAGCCGCCACAGGAGGAAGGTGTCGATGGTGCCGAAAGCAAGCTCGCCCCGCTCGGCCGCCTCTCGCGCGCCGGAGATATTGTCCAGGAGCCAGGCCAGCTTGGTCGCGGAGAAATAGGGATCGATCAAGAGGCCCGTGCGCTCCTGGATCATCGGCTCGATGCCGTCGGCGTGGAGCTTCATGCACAGATCGGCGCCGCGCCGGTCCTGCCAGACGATGGCGTTGTGGATGGGCTT
>DATIEU010000033.1:0-2224 GCA_035455565.1 Steroidobacteraceae bacterium
CAACCCGAGTCGCACCGGTGAGCGATCTGACGATGTCGACAACTTCGTCCTGGTAGATCCGGTCGACGGTCTCCTTAGCGAAAAAATCCTGCACGGCACTCGGCTTGCGCGCGAGGACAAAGCCGTGAACGTCGAGATTGAAATGCTCCGCGATCGGGCGGGCATCGCGGATCGTGACCGCGTGGGTCTCATAGCGGCCGGTGTTGTGCTCGATACCCGGCGCGACGAACCGGCGATTGACGAAGGAGCCGTTGGCGACATAAGTGATCGCCGCATCGACGGTGCGTGCGTTGGCTTCGGAATCGTTCATGGAAGGGACCCTGGAACGCTTGTTGCGGTCGGCCGATAGCTTCGGACGCATGGTAGCGGCTTTCCGCGCGACCTTCTAAGGCCGATCCCACCCTTCGCGGGCTGCTTTTGGGCCGGAAACATGGCAGCATCTACGAAAGCTATTCGGGTTTGGGAGACGGTCCATGCGCGGCCTGGCCCTGGTTGCAATCGCACTTCTCGTTGGCCCTTTGCACGCTCGAGCCGAAGAGCCCGCGACGCCCGCCGCCGCACCAGCCGCAGCTCCAGCCACACCGGCCGCCTCGACGACCGCGACAACGCCGGCCGCTGCACCGAAAGGCCAGTCGACGCAGGCTGCCACGCCGGCTGCGGCGAATGCGGCCGCAACACCCGCCGCTGCCGCGGCCAAGACCGCAGGGGAATACAAGCCGCCACCGGGTTATCACAAGGAAAAGCGCGACGGCGTGGTCGTCTATTGCCGCAAGGAAACCGAGAAGGGATCGCGCTTCCAGCAAAAGGTCTGCTTTACGCGTGAAGATCTCGAGTTCCTGACCGCACGCAACAAGGCAGCGAACGACGAGCTGCAGCGAGCTATCAGAGTCTGCTCGAGTCCGGGCACCTGCGCCAATCCCTGATCGCTACTTGTAGGCGATGGCCGCGCTGCACGGCCCCTTCAGGTGCAGCACCTCGTAGCGCCTGAAGCCCGCTTCGCGACACCAGGTCCAGAAGTCGGCGCCGGAGAAATCGAAGGCGTCGCCGAATTCCACCAGCATGTTGAGCGACATCATCAGCCCGAAGGCGTTCTGCCGGCGCGCATCGTCGATGAGATTCTCGACCGCGATGAAGGCGCCGCCGCTCGGCAGGGCCTCGTAGGCGAGGCGCACCAGGTGCTTTTTCTTCTCGAGGTTCCAGTCGTGCAGGATCATGCCCATGGTGATCACGTCGGCCTTCGGCAATGAGTCCTTGAGGAAATCGCCGGAGACGGCTTGCACGCGTTCGGCCATGCCGTCACGCGCGATCGAGCGCCTGGCGATTGGCTCCACGATGGGAAGATCGAAGCTCGAGCATTGCAGGTGCGGATGACGGCGCGCGACCGTGGTCGCGAGCACACCCGTGGCGCCGCCCACATCGCAGAGCGTCCGGTAGCGTGAGAAGTCGAACTTGTCAGCGAGCGCCTGGAAGTTTGGCGTCGAGATGCCACGCATTGCGCTCAGGAACTGCTCGAGCCGCGCCGGTTCCTGGTACACCTTCTCGAACATCGATTGCCCGCCGTGCTTGAGCTCGTTCTGCGGCTTTGCTGACCTGAGCGCACTGCCCAGGTCGTTCCAGAATCCATAGAGCCGCGCACTGCACATCTCGAGGATTCCGCCCATGTAGGTGGACTTGTCGCGATCGAGGAACATCGCGGTGTCCTCCGTGTTGCGATAGCGTCCCTCGGGACCGTCGCCGTCGCGCAGCAGGAAACCCAGGGCCACCAGCGCATCGAAGAAATCGTAAGTGCCGCGCGGATGAAGCTCGAGTGCATTGCCAAGCTCCTGCGCGGTCATCGTCCTGGCACCGAGCCGGGTGAAGAGACCCATCTCGACCGCGGTGAGCAGCACTCTCGCCGGCCAGAAGCCAAATCCAATCTCGAGGATCCTGTCCGGTGTGCCCGTCGCAGTGCTCATGCTGTCTCCCCTTTTCTTGCTGGCAAGCGTGCGCACCAGGTGGTGCAGGGGCGCGACATTACAGGAACGCGCGTACCCGGCCAAACCAGGAACGTTTGGCCACGGCGCTCACAGGAAATTGACGCAAGCTTGCGTCGCGGAACTCAGTGCGGCGCGCGCTGGGAACTCGCGTGGCTGCGCTCGGGCAGCGCATCCGAGAGCAGCCGCAACAAGCGCTCCGGATCGACCGGCTTGGTGAGGTGCCCATCGAACCCGCTGCGCAGCGCCAT
>DATIEU010000034.1:0-2698 GCA_035455565.1 Steroidobacteraceae bacterium
AGCATGCGCCTGAGATCCAGGTGTACGGGCACCTCATCAGAATGCCAATCGCGTTGCCGGAGGACGCCCGCAAGGAAAGCGTCGAGAATCTCAATCAGTTGTTGGCTGACACGATCACGTTGCGCGACCTGTACAAGAAGCATCACTGGCAGGTGGCGGGACCGACCTTCTATCAATTGCACCTGCTGTTCGACAAGCATTATGACGAGCAGAATGAGCTCGTCGACGCGATCGCCGAACGCATTCAGCTCCTGGGCGGCGTGAGCATCGCGATGGCACCCGACGTGGCCGAGATGACGCTGATTCCGCGGCCACCGAAGGGCCGCGAAGAAGTGCCCGTGCAGATCTCGCGCTTGCTACACGCTCATGAAATCGTCCTCAAGGAAGCACGAACGATGGCGCGCCTCGCAGCGGCAAGCGGCGACGACGGGTCCAATGATCTGATCGTCAGTGGCGTCATTCGGCGCAACGAGCTGCAGGTCTGGTTCGTGGCCGAACATGTCGTCAAGGTTCCACTGACGCACGCGAAGTAAACAGCAATGAGCAGAGTTGTCGTGACGGGCCGCATCCGGCAACGAGAGTGACCCATCGTCGTGGTCGTGACTGGGAGTTTTCGTCTCAACACTTGCGAGGTTCGGTGTTATGGGTGCGGGAAACGAGAAATGCGATCGCACGAGCGAGGCACTGAGACCCCGGATCTCGAGTACGTCGCCGCCCTCTGCTGGCGACCCGCTTCCTGGGACCTGTGAACTGATCGAAGTGCGCGTTTCCGAGCTGAAGCAGCTATTCAACGCCATCGATCCGTCGCCGTTCCGCGAACGAGACCTCGATCCCAATGCCGAGGAATTCATTGTCGATTGGGCAAGAGAGGCTTCACCGTCGGCAACTTTCGGGCTTGCGGTCTACCTGGACCGGCCGGCCGGACTGCCGAACGAACCGGTCGAACTCCGGGAAGCCATCCACGAGTTCTTCCGTCACCGCGCGGAACTTTCGAGACACCGGCTGCGCGAGCTCTTTCGCCGTGGCCGGACGAGCCTGGTCATTGGCCTCTGCGTACTCGGTGTCTCGTTGGCCGCCGGAAATCTCGTCGGGGAATTCTTCAGCAGTCACGTCGCCGGGATTCTCAGCGAAGGTCTGCTGATCGGCGGGTGGGTCGCCATGTGGAGGCCCATGGAAATCTTCCTCTACGACTGGTGGCCGATCAGGGGCGAAGCTGTGCTCGCCGACAGACTGAGCGTGATGCCGGTGCGGATCTCGTACAAACAGGATGGCAGCGCCGACGCGTGGCGGTGGGATTGGCCGGTCGCGCCGTCCGCGGCTCGAGCGGTTCACAGCGAACCCATCGAAGGTCCCTAAGCTGATCGCTTACAGGCATCACCACTTGACCATCGGCAGAGGTGTGAGCGGGTGCTTCAAGAATCGATCAATCGTCAGCTGAACGAGCTGTCGATGGAAGCCGGCGTTCGGCCACGCCGCGTTGACAGCCGCGATGAACGCGCGCGGGAGGCCGAACCTCCGTAACCCGCGCGTGACGTCGATCCAATCTGCGCGCCGAAAGGATTCGACCAGCGACTGCGGATGTGCGCGCGATGGCGTGACCTTATGGTGATCCACGATTATCGCCTCGATCTCGGCGATCCAGTCCGCCATCCCTCGCGCCGCGAGGTGCTCGCGCGCGAGCGCGACTGACGGAGCGATGTAGTCGAACGTATGGTTCGTCCAGATCCCGAGGTCGTGGAAGACCGCAGCGACAGCGATCTTCTCGAGCTCGCCGCGACTGTCTCCCAGGATCGCGACGCACAGATTCACAACCCGGTACACGTGGTTCCGATACGCGATGAAGCCGTGCCCCAACTCCGACGCATGAGTGCCTAGAACCTCTTCGACGGTCGGGAGGCTCGTTACCAGGCTGGCGTGGTCGGCGTTCTGCACCATCGACGTCGAATTCCAACCGCTCACTGCTCGTAACGAAGACCGCACGGCGCGTCGAAATGTGACAGGCATGTCAGGGACCGTCGATGCGTATGTGGAGTACTACTACACGGCGCGAGCGAGTGTGCGCGGACAGTACGGGTGGTCCCAAATGTGGATTTCGAGGCAGCTCGTGAGCGCTCCCTCCGTCGGCAGCACCTGCTGCTCAATTTTGTTTACAACTGGGAGGTCGGGCGCTTCAGGCCGCTCGCCACGATCGGAGGGGGGGCCTACTTTCTTCAGCGACGCGACGGTGGCCAGTCGGTCGGCGAATCGTTGACGAAGCCAGGCGGGAATGTTGGCGGCGGAATCGAGTATGACCTGCGGACCTTCGCTATCAAATCGGAGATGAACGTGCAGATTCTCACAGAGGAAGAGCCGTTCGCGGAGCTCAACGGCAAGACGCTGTCAGGATTCACGTGGACGTTCGGTGTGAAAGTGCCTTTCTAGGGGGGCATTGCAGCGACCCTCTGGTCGCCGTGATCAAGATTCATAGAGCGGGGCCAGTCAGAAATGTGGAAACAGATCGTCCTGTGGCTCTTCGTGGTCAACCTCGGGACCGCGTTCGGAGCCGGTGTGTACGAAGCCAGGGTCGTGATCCCTCAATGGTTGGACCTTCCGCCGAAGGAGTGGCCGAACACGGGGGTGTTGTTCTGGGTGTATGTGACAACGGTCCCGTTGACGGTGCTCACGATACTCAACGCCGTGGCGGCGTGGTTGACGCAAG
>DATIEU010000035.1:0-8065 GCA_035455565.1 Steroidobacteraceae bacterium
GCTGTCCGTGGCATCACGCCTGTTTCGACCTGCGCACCGGCGAAGCGTTGCGAGCCCCGGCGTTGAGCCCGCTCGCGTGCTGGTCGGTGGAGCAGCTCGACGGCAAGTTCTTCGTGCGAGACAAGCGCGCCAAGACCAAGCCGCAGCCGCGCGGCAAGGCCGCGGCCAGCCCCCCGGAAAGAGTCCTCATCGTCGGGGGCGGCGCCGCCGGTTTTGCCGCGGCCGAGCGGCTACGGCGCGAGGGCTACGGGGGCAGCATCGTGATGCTCAGCGATGACGATGCGCCGCCGGTCGATCGGCCGAATCTCTCGAAGGATTTCCTGGCCGGCACTGCGCCGGAGGAGTGGGTGCCGCTGCGCTCTAAAGGCTTCTATGCCAAGAACGCCATCGACTTGCGCCTCAACGTTACTGTCGCCGAAATCGCCGTGCGTTCGCGCGAGGTCGTGCTCAGCGGCGGTGACAAGCTGCCTTACGACCGGCTCCTGCTTGCAACTGGCGCCGAGCCCGTTCGGCTGCAGATCCCCGGCGCCGATCAGCCGCACGTCTACACGCTTCGTTCGCTAAGCGATTGCCGTGCGATCGTCGAGCGTGCCGCCGGCGCGCGCCGGGCGGTCGTGATGGGCGCAAGCTTCATCGGGCTGGAAGTCGCGGCCGCCTTGCGCGCACGCAAAATCGAGGTCGACGTCGTTGCGCCCGGCAAACGGCCGATGGAACGGGTCTTGGGCCTGCAAATGGGCGACTTCGTGCGCTCGCTCCACGAAGAGCACGGCGTCGTTTTCCATCTCGAGGAGATCGCGACTTCGATCGACGGTAATCAGGTGAACCTCAGAGGTGGCGGTACGCTCGAGGCCGATCTCGTGATCGCGGGTATCGGCGTGCGCCCGCGGATCGAGCTTGCCGAGCGTGCCGGCTTGACGATGGAGCGGGGCGTTCTCGTCGACGCCTATCTCGAAACGAGCGTTCCGGGAATTTTCGCAGCCGGTGACATCGCACGTTGGCCCGATCCGCACACCGGCGAGAATATTCGTGTCGAGCATTGGGTCGTGGCCGAGCGCCAAGGACAAACGGCGGCGCTGAATATGCTCGGGCACCGAGAGAAGTTCACGGCCGTACCGTTTTTCTGGAGCCAACACTACGACGTGCCGATCAACTATGTCGGTCACGCCGCAGCCTGGGACGAGCTCGCGATCGAGGGTGATGTCGCCGCCAAAGATTGCCTCGTGCGCTTCAAGCGGGCGGGGCGCACGCTCGCGGCAGCATCGATTTTCCGCGATATCGAAAGCCTGGAAGCCGAGGTCGCGATGGAGCGAGCGATGGATGCGCGGTAGCGGATCCTCAGCCTTGGCAGAGATCAAGACCACAAACAATAGGAGAGCGGCTATGACGAAGAAAGCATGGGCTATCTGGAGAGGCGGCTTCAAGGACGGAGGCGGCACCATTTCCACCGAAACAGGGGCTCTCCGCGAAGCGCCTTATGGGTTCAAGGCGCGCTTCGAAAACGGTAAGGGCACCAATCCCGAGGAGCTGATCGGAGCGGCGCATGCCGGCTGCTTCTCGATGGCGTTGTCGTTGATGTTGGGCGAGGCGGGGGTAACGGCTGAGAGCATCGAAACCCACGCCACCGTCACGCTGGAAAAGATCGGCGACGGATTCGAGATCACCTCGAGCCATCTCGACGTGGTCGCGAAGATCGCGGGTCTCGCTGCGGAGAAATTTGCGGAGATCGCCAACAAGGCGAAGGTTGGATGCCCCGTGTCGAAGGTGCTCAACGCGAAGATCACGATGAATGCGAGGTTAGCCCCTTGAGGGAGTGGACACCGATCAAGCCGGCCGCTAAGTGCTCGCGCTCAATGTTGCTCGATTGGGAAACGTAGCGGCCATGGCGCACACATTCAGAGTCGGTGATCACGTGACCTGGCATTCCGAGGCAGGGAAAGTTAGCGGCAAGGTCATCAAGGTGCACACACGAGACTTTGATTACAAAGGCTACACGCACCACGCGAGCGAGGACGATCCTCAGTATGAAATCAAGAGCGACAAGACTGAGCATATCGCGGCGCATAAAGGCTCGGCGCTGACGAAGGTACCCCATTGAATCGCCGCGGGTTGGCGTCTCCGAGTCACCAACGCTGGGGCGGCACGCATGTCTACACGATCGGCCACTCGACGCGGCCTGTCGGGGAGCTGGTCGAGGCGCTGCGCTCCGCCGACGTGAAGGTGCTCGCGGACATCCGGACGGTGCCGCGTTCGCGCCGCAACCCGCAATTCAACGGTGATGCGCTGCGCTCGACGCTGGCCGAGCATGGAATTCGCTACGAGCACCTCGCGAAGCTCGGCGGGTTGCGCCGCGCACGTAAGGATTCGCAGAACACCGGTTGGCGCAACGCTAGCTTCCGCGGCTACGCGGACTACATGCAGACGGTGGATTTCGAGGCGGGGCTCGAAGAGCTTCGCGAGCTCACGGCGGAGGGCAATGTCGCGGTAATGTGCGCCGAAGTCGTACCGTGGCGCTGCCACCGCTCACTCTTAGCCGACGTCCTGACCGTGCGTGGCGCGAACGTGCGTGACATCATCGGATCTGCGCCGCCAAACCCGCATCGGCTGACGGGGTTCGCAAGAGCGGTCGGCGAGCATCTCACGTATCCCCGTGGTGATGACGGTGCGAGCATTCGGCTTGCTACGCCCGCGCCGTTTCACCTCGAGGCGACCGTCCGCGTTCTGCAGCGCCGGCCCGCGAATCCCGTCGAGATTTGGGAGGAGGGCCGCTGGCTGCACGCATTCAGGACGACGGAGGGTCTCGTGCTCGCCGGCGTGAACAATGCCGGATCCATCGATGCGCCGGACCTTCACCTCTCGATCCTCGCCGGAGCTCCGTCCGTGGACGCGCGGCGCAGCCTCCAGCAGACGGTCCGGACGATGCTCGGGCTCGATGTGGATCCTGTGCCGCTGCAAGCGGCCGCCGACCGCGTGCTTAGCCTACGTTCCACGGCACGTGCGCTGCGCGGCATGCGGCCGCCGCGGTTCGGCGGTCTGTTCGACGTGTTTGCGAACGTGCTGCCGTTCCAGCAGTTGAGCCTTGACGCTGGGACAGCGATCGTGGGCCGACTGATCGCGCGTTTCGGCGAGCACGTGTCGCTCGGCAATCGGCGTTTCACCGCGTTTCCGACTGCAAGCTCCGTTGCCGGCGCGCGGCTACCCGCGCTCCTCAGCTGCGGCTTGAGTCGCTCGAAGGCGGAAGCGCTGCGTTCTCTCGCCAGAGCAATCCACGGTGGGGAGCTCACTGAAGAGACGATTGCGCAGCTCAGCACACGCGACGCACTGAGAATGTTGATGACCCTTCCGGGCATCGGCCCATGGAGCGCCGCGCTGGTGCTGCTGCGTGGATTCGGGCGGCTCGAAGTGTTCCCACCCGGCGATTCGGGTGCCACGCGAGGGCTCAACGCGCTGCTACGTTTACGCACGCCGACTGCGCTTGGCCGCGTCGTCGAACGCTTCGGCGAATGCCGCGGCTATCTGTATTTTTGCGGGCTCGGCGCCAGTCTGCTTGCGAGAGGCCTCATTCACGCCGCCCCGGAGTTGCCCGTGCAGGAGAGTGGTGAAGGTCACTTGTAGGATTTGCAGCAGGGTCCTTCCCGCTCGCTAGGGACTGCGTGCGACTTGCGATGCGGCGAGTGTCTCCGCCGTAGCGCGTCTGATGACCGCGAGCGCTACGTCGAATACCTCCTTGTCGTAATCAATCGGATAGACAAGGTACGCGAGCAGGCGAAACAGTGGTACTTCGCGGGTTAGATAGAGGCGCCCGGATTTCAGATAGTTGGCTACAAGCCGTTGAGGAAAGAACCCGCTACCCCCCGAGTGCAGGACGTGCTGGAGACCAAGCCAACCAATGTGTGTGGTGAGCCCCGAGCCGGTGAATTCTGGAAAACTCAACTGATGCTTCGCGTAAAACTCGGGTCCCCATTCGACATAGATGTAATTGGACCCGATCTGCCCGGATTCGTTGGGATCGGTCGACACGAGCACGAGATCTTCCTCGAACAACATCTCGACGTTGAGTCCAGGCCGGTGCTGAGGCGTATACATGATTCCGATATCGATGCGTCCTTCGACGAGTCCCTGCATCAAGTCTTCCTCGAACCCTATCTCGGCCCGTATCGCGATGTCGGGTGCCGCAGACCGGATGCGTGCCAACGACTGAACTAGCAGATCGTCCCAGATCCCGAACCGGCCGCCGATCGTTAGGGATGCTCGGTAGCCTGTGGGTGTTCCGACGTCCTGGCGCGCTTGCTGCAGTGTGCGCATGAGGCTGACGGCGTGCCTCTGGAACTGCTTGCCGGCAGCAGTGAGCGTGGTTCCGCCCTTGTTGCGCTCGAATAATCGGCATCCGAGCTGCTCCTCGAGCGACTGAATGCGCGCGCTGACCGTCGATTGAGTAACGAACAGTCGTTCGCCTGCTTTGACGAAATTACCTGCGGCGACGACGGACAAGAATGTCCGCGCGAGCTCTGTATCCATCGGAAGGGTGCCTAACGGGCTCAGGCCATTATTCGCGCGGCCGATGTGAACCGCAAGCTAACGGGCTACGTTCCGGGTCCGACTCATCGTCGAAGTCACGTCTTCGCGCTTGATCTCGACGACAGCTCGTCGATGAGCATTTGGAGCACGACGACCGACGTAATTTAGGGCCGCTCTCTATTTTGCCAGCGGCAGCAACGCCTCGCTGTAAGCCAACCCGAGCTGGAAGCCGATGTCCGGCGTATTGTTGAAGTTCTGCAAATTCTCCGTTACGGCGAAGGAGAAGATTCCGCGGCCAACGCGGTGGTAGAGGCCGACGCTCAACTGGTACTTGGTCGCCAACAGCTCGTGCAGATCGGTCTCTTTCCTCGAGAAGACCGTCGGACTCACGTAGCCTTGCACGAGCAAGTGCGTCGTTGAGCTCATCCGGCGCTCGTACCCGAGCACGAGCGTCGGTACGATCTGCGCGTCCGTTTGTGGAAATTCAGGGCTGCCCCGGTGATACACGCCGGAAGCGCTCAGGTACAACGCCTGCTGTTTCAAGAAGCGTTGCAGCGTGACTTGAACACCATAGTCCGTCCGTCCTGTCGGCAAGAAGTGGCGTTGACCCCCGAGCGCCGCCTTGACGGCTACCTCCAGGATCAAGTTCCACTCCTCAGGCACGGCAACGGCGGAATAACGAACGCCGAACGTCGGGTCGAGAAGGCCGGTGCCGCTGGATGCGTTCACCTCCACCGACTGCGCGGACTTTAGATCGATGATGGTGTTGATCTGATTGCGCGCGACCGCGGGCCGGCCAAAGCTGCCGAAGCCGAAGGTGTCGTGGAACCGCTCGATGGTGCCGTCGAGAAAGCCGCCGCCATACCACAGCCCGCTCAAGGCAACATACCCACCCCAGTGAGACGAGAGCTTGTAGTGAAATCTCGCATCGATCTCCGCAAGTTCTAGATCCACCAGGTAGTTTTCACCGGGTAAGTTACGGATCGCGTCCAGCTCATCAAGCCCAAGCTGACTGCGCCCTGGGAGCGATTTCAAATAGAGTTCGACTTCGGAGCTCAGCGCCTACGTGTTCTGATATGCCAACTCCGTCTCGACGCCCCACGCGCCGCGCGAGCTGGAGACGGCATGTGCGGGGCGCATGTCGAGCCGCAGAAACCCGAACGGTGTCAGATCGCGTGCACGCAGGAGTCCGAAGTAGCTATTCTCGGTTGCGGACAGCGGTGCGGGTGAGTCGCAAGCAGCAAGAAAGCGAGCGGCCGCACGACCGCGGCGAGCCGCGCAAGAGCTCGCTCCGCCACCGAGCCTCCACTCGCGTCAGCCAATCAGATCGAAAGGAGGAACTGCACAAGGTCGCGCTTCTCTCCCTGGGTGAGGTGAAGACCGAAGAACGTATTGTAGTGATTGACCACGTCTTCGAGCGTCGCAAACCGGCCGTCGTGGTAGAACCCTCCCTTCTGGTGAGTCCACAGGCCGGCCAGCGGCGCTGTCCGATAGCCGTGCGTCGGCGAGCGATCTGCCTGGAAGCTGTCGATGCCGATCTCGGCGGGCGTATGGATCGCGTATCCCGGCTCCGTGTAAAGCGGCGGGACATGGCAGGTCGCGCACTCTGCCTTGTCGAGGAAGAGCGCCTTGCCGCGAGCGGCCGCGGCGAAATTGAACGAGCCTGCCGGCGGCTTCGGGGCGGGGATCGAAAGTTGGTAGTACTGGAGCGCGTCCAGCTTGTCCGAGGCCTTGCCTGGATCAATACCCCTCGTGTTCCACGATCCGCTTCGCGCCGAGACGGGGTATTGCTCAGGATCACTCAACCGCGGATCAAAGAAGGTCACTTCCGTGCCGCGCATCTGTGTAGCTGCCACATACGCGTTCCAGTACGGAACGGATCCGGAGCCGGTCCAGGTGTGCAGGTTGACACCGGCCAGGCCAAAGGCCGGGGGCAGCAGTGTGCCGGCTTGACCGCCGTCGGGGCGGAACGCCTTGCCGTCCTTGTCGAGCCACGCATCGTACCGACCGGGACCCCAGCTATTGAGCACTTTTTTGACCGTCGCTACGTCGGTCAGAAGCAGGTCGGCAATGGGCTGGAGGTTTGGCGCCAGCGAGACGATCAGGCCGACATTGAGATCGCGGTTTGCCCAGCCGTCGAGTCTATGGCCGATACCTGGAGCGAATGAGTCATCAACCGTCGAGTGGCACAAGGCGCAAGTGATGCCCATCGATTGAATGCTGTTGCCGTCGTAACTCAGGGTCGCCTGGACTCCGACGACAGCGTTGAGCTGCAGGAGAACCAGCGTCACGGCAGGATCATTGAGATTAACCTTCCCTTGTGCGATGGCGTTCTGGACGTTCCTCGGTACGGCGTCGATGTCTACCTTGAGACCGACGCTTAGCGCGGTCGCCGGGCTAACGCCTGCGCCAACGCCGCCGTGCTTCTCGCCTTCGATGGCCTTGTGGAGCTGAAGCGTATCGGTCCACCACGCCTCATCACCAAACGTCTCGAAGCGGAATACCTCGCGACCCTCCGTCAAGAGCAACGCTGACTTGAAAAGCGTCCCCCAGCCGTTGCCAACCATCGCGTTGGGTGGCGTGTGGGGGAGCCGCTGGTCGTTGTCGACCGTCGCCTGCAGGGCGGTTTGGGCCGCGGACAGCGCTGCCGCACCGGTCGCGGCAGCGGCTATCGTGAGGGTCAACATTCTGGAGACCATGCTCCGCCGTGCCATCGATGTCGCCATAAAACCTCCCTGGCGTGAGCACGGCACCGGACGACGGCGAGCGAAACCACAACGCATCGCCTGCCGATACGGGCTCATTTTTTAATTTAGGGCACAATCCGCCCACGCTGTCAGTTACCGAAGTAACGTTGGGCACAGGCTTGTCGGCCAGGAGAATTGCACGCCATTCGGCCGGTAAAGGCCGATGACGCACAGCGATCTGGAGACGGGCAAAAATTCAATGCGGCGGTCGCGCTGCGAATCTGTCCGCAGAACAAGATCCGCCAGCGCTGTCGGGTATCAAAGTAACGTCGGGCACGGAATCATCGAACAGAGCTCGCACGCCATTCAAGAACTCATGGCTTTCGAGCGCTGGCATATCGATGAGCAAGTGACCTCGCGACGAATATTGGGCGATTCCATGCCGGCGCAGCGAATTGAGCGCCGTGGAGGTTCTCTCTCGCCGAGCAACGACCATCTCTGAGAGCTCTTTCTGTGTCAGATAAGCATCTATTTCGGTGAGCCTTCCCGAAGGGCGGCCGAGCTTCGCCGCGAGCGTTTTCAATACCTTGATCAGACGCTCCATAACGTTGTCGTCGGCCAGCCTGTGCAACTGATCGTAAGCCTCGGCAAGCGCGCCGGCCAATACCTCCACGAAGCTCCGAAGCAGCGCCGGGTGTCGTGACAGAGTGTCCATCAACTCGACGAAGCATACGGGGACGGCTTCCGTCGCTTCTACCGCTACGGCGCGATCTCGGCGCGGGCGCTCAAGACAGCAGAGCTCGCCCGCCACATCCCCTTGCTTGCGAATGTCGTAGATGATCTCTCGGCCGGTCTCGGTGATT
>DATIEU010000036.1:0-2610 GCA_035455565.1 Steroidobacteraceae bacterium
CGGCTGCTTGGGCGTATTCATATATTCTTCTACCGCTTGCTCGACCTGGTGCTGGCAATCGGTCTTGAGCAGCGTTTCCTGCGCCTCGTTCCAGGCACCGATGTCGGTCAGGTACTTGCGGAAGCGGATCAGCGGCTCGACTTTCCACGCACTCTTCACTTCTTCTGCGGGGCGGTAGCGGCTCGCATCATCCGCCGTCGTGTGATCGCTGAGGCGATAGGTGATCGCCTCGATCAGCGTGGGCCCGCCGCCGTTCCGCGCAATCGCGAGCGCCTGGCTCACCAGGTGACGCACGCCGATCACGTCGTTGCCGTCACACTGCACACCGGGAATGCCGGCCGCGATGGCCTTCTGCGCGAGCGTCGCACAGCTCGTCTGGCTCGTGATGGGCACGGAAATCGCGTACTTGTTGTTGACGATCACGAACACCACGGGGAGTGAGCGGGCACCGGCGAGATTGATCGCTTCGTAGAAGGCACCTTCGGACGTGCCGCCGTCGCCGATGAAGGTGAGCACGCAGCGCTTTTCGCCGCGCACCTTGAGCGCCATGGCGGCGCCCGCCGCGTGCAGCGTCTGCGTGCCGATGGGCACGCTCCAGGCGAAATCGTGGCGTGCGGGCTCGGCCTGGTAATCATTGCCGCGTTCGTCGCCGCCCCAGTAGAAGAGCACATCCGACATCTTCGCGCCCCGCCAGAACTGCGCGCCGTACTCGCGATATACCGGCACCAGTACGTCCTCGGCCCTGAGCGCCGCGCCCGCGCCGACGTGCGTCGCTTCGTGGCCCAGACAGGATGCATACGTGCCGAGCTTCCCGGTGCGCTGCAGGTTGATGGCCTTGGTGTCGAAGGTGCGCACCAGGGTCATGAGCTTGTACATCTTGAGGAGCTCGACCGGATCGCGTGCGAACTCGGGCAGCGGACCGTTCAGGCGGCCCGCGGGGTCGAGAAACTGGTGATATTTGATCTCGAACTCGGCGACTTTGCGCGCCGGGCCTTCTTCGGCGGGCCGGGCCGGGACCGGGGTCGCGGAGAGTGGGCGATTCATGGGCATTTCCCCCGGGGCCAAAACGGCGCGCGATTATAACTGATGAGTCTGATCACTCGCGGACCCATGGATTCAATCTAGTGCGCTGCAAAAACTACCCGGGCCGGACCGGGCCGAGCGCGCGCGCACGTCGATGCAGGCGGTTCAGCAACTGGTCGAGATTCGCGCGTTCGCTCGCGGAAAGATCGGCGAGCAATTCTCGTTCGTACTGGCGCGCGAACGGCACGACGCGCCAGTACACGCTCTCGCCCTGGCGAGAAAGCTTGAGCTCGGAGCGGCGCCGATCGCCATTGGCGCGCGTGCGAACCACGCGCCGCGAACGGAGCAGGCTCGAAACCGCGCGACTCACCGCGACCTTGTCCATGGCCGTGCGTTCAGCCACGTCGGCGGCCGACAGGCCGGGATCGAGCCCCAGGACCGCGATCACGCGCCACTCGGGAATCGAGAGTCCGAAGCGGCGCGCATAAGCACCCGCAATCGCCGTGCTCACCGTGTTGGTGAGGATCGAAAGGCGGTAGGGCACGAAGTGCTCGAGCCGTAACCGCTCGCGCTGCTTGCCGTTGGTTCCCATCAGGGCGCCCGGACTATAATGGTTGCAATTGTAACTAATGTGCTCCGGAGATGGCGATGGCGGCAGCGGGCCACCGCGATTTGTTCGAAAACCCCATGGGAACCGACGGCTTCGAGTTCGTCGAGTACACCGCGCCCGACCCGGCGCAGCTGCGGAAGCTCTTCGAGCAGATGGGCTTCCCGGTGGTGGCGCGTCATCGCAGCAAGGACGTGACGCTGCATACCCAGGGCGATATCAATTTCATCATCAATGCCGAGCCCGACAGTTTCGCGCAGGCTTTCGCGCGGGCGCACGGGCCCTCGGTGTGCGCCATGGCATTTCGGGTGAAGGACGCGACGCTCGCTTTCAAGCGTGCCGTTGAGCTGGGCGCGAAGCCTTTCGAAGGGCGTGTCGGACCGATGGAGCTCAACATCCCGGCGATCGAGGGCATCGGCGGGAGCCTCGTGTACCTCGTGGACCGGTACGGCGATCGCACGATCTACGACGTCGATTTCGTGCCCGTCGCGAACCGCGGCACGTTGCGCACCACCGGTCTCAGCTGCATCGACCACCTGACCCACAACGTGCACCGCGGCAACATGAACAAGTGGGCGGGCTTCTACGAGAAGCTGTTCAACTTCCGCGAGCTGCGCTACTTCGACATCCAGGGCGAATACACCGGCCTCGCCTCGAAGGCGATGACCGCGCCGGACGGCCGCATCCGCATCCCGTTGAACGAGGAGTCCTCCAGGGGCTCCGGCCAGATCGAGGAATTCCTGATGAAGTTCAACGGCGAGGGCATCCAGCACATCGCGCTCTTGACCGACGACATCCTGCACACGATCGATGCGCTGCGCGCGAGCGGCGTGCCGCTGATGACGCCGCCGCCGGCGACGTACTACGAGATGCTGGACGAGCGCCTTCCCGGCCACGGCCAGCCGGTCGAGGCGCTGCGCGCGCGCGGCATCCTCGTCGACGGCACGACCGAAGGCGGGTCGCAGCGGCTCCTGCTGCAG
>DATIEU010000037.1:0-3626 GCA_035455565.1 Steroidobacteraceae bacterium
CCGGCCGTCGCGCTGGGCCGCGTGGGCCTTGCTGCTGCTCGCCCTTGGCTACACCGGCGATGTCGGTTGGTCGTACATGAAGGTGAGGAAAGCACTGGACGCTCGCACCGCCGAGCTTGCGGCGTTGCCGGCACCGGCGCAGCAGGTGCGCTACGAGCCCAAGAACCTGGAAAAGGAGCTCGCGTTCGCCCGCGCGACGATACACAGGATCGCGCTGCCGTGGAACGAGCTGTTCAAGGCGTTGGGCACGAGCAGCGTGGAGGGTGTCGACCTGCTGAGCGTGGAGCCCGATATCGACTCGGGGGCTGTGCGCGTCACCGCCGCAGCGAAGGATCTTCCCGCCATGCTCGCCTACGTTGCGCACCTTGAATCCAATAGCCACATGCGGGGCGTTGGGGTGACACGGCACGAGATCAAGGCCGGCGAGCCAGGACGTCCGGTCTTGTTTACAGTCGTTGCCTCTTGGAGATACCGGTCGTGAAGGGACTCCACGCCTGGTGGGACCGCAGCAAGCCCACATTGCGACTTCCGGCGACCCTCGCTCTGGCGATGCTCGCGGCAACGGCTTTCTTCTACATGTCGATGCTCGCGCCCGCGGAGGAGCGGCTGCGCGGGCTCGAAGACACGATAGCAAAGCGCAGGCCGGCCCCGGAACTCCTTACCGTGAGCTACCAAACCGGGCCCACCGAGCCTGCGGCGAAGCTTCGCGCTTTCTATGCGTTCTTCGACAAGGGCACCCCATCCACGGAGTGGCTCGCGCGGCTCTACGCCGCGGCCGAGCGGGCGGGCGTCGAACTGAAGCTCGCCGACTATCGCCGCGTCGAGCCCGCCGACGTGCCTCTACTCCTGCAGGAAGTGACACTACCGGTCACTGGCGATTACGCGAGGGTCCGGGCGTTCGCCGAAGGGGTGCTGGGTACCGTCCCCGTCGCGTCCCTCGATCATGTGTCGCTGCGCAGGCCGCGTGTGAACGTGAACCAGATCGAGGCGGAGTTGAAGTTCACGATCCACCTGCCTCGTCCAAGGCCATGAAGCTCACTGGGGCAACTCTTGTCAACGCCGCTGTGGTTGCGTCCGGATTCGTGCTGACAGCGTCGCTCGTAGTTGGAAACGAACGCGAGGGGCGCAACGGTGCCGAGTTCCGTCCCGGCCAGCAGGCCTCGGTCAATTCCCCCCTCATCGATCTCGATCTCGCGCGTCTCAATCGGCAGAGCGCCGTCGAGTCCGACGATGGGCTTTTCCTCGTGCGCGCGCCGCAAGTGCCTCCTCCTCCTGCGATACCGGCACAGGCGGTAATTCAGGTGCCCCCGGTTCCGCCGAAACCGGTCGCGCCGCCGCTTCCGTTCAAGTATTTGGGCCTCATGGTGGATCGCGGACAGCTCATTGTGTTCGTTGGGCGCGGGGACGATCTGTTGAGCTTGCGGCAAGGAGACGTCATCGCAAACCAGTACCGGGTCGATGAGGCGGGCGAAACGTCGATCACCTTCACATTCCTGCCTCTGGACGAGCGGCAGGTTCTAACCATCGGGAGCAGGCAATGAGATCGCAATTTCGCGTCCTTCTGCTGATCATAGTGGTTGTGCTCGTCGGCTGTGCGGCTCAGGTTGCTTTTCGAGAAGGAACGGCGCTGATCGAGTCGGGAAGGACCGAGCAGGGGCTGGCGAAGGTCGAGGAAGCGAGCAGGCTCGACCCCGGCAAGCAGGAATACCGCGCCTACTACCTGCGGCAGCGCGAGATTGCGCTCCAGCGCTCCATGGCCGAGGGCGACGCCTTCCGCCTCCAGGGTCAATGGGATGGCGCCGAAGCCGCCTACCGCAAGGCCGCGGCTTTCGACCCCGCCAATCCACGACCGAAGCACGTGATCGAGCTCCTGGTACGGGAGCGCCGGCACCAGGCGCTTATCGCCAAAGCGGAGGCGGCGTTTAAGGTGGGCAATATTCCGGCTGCCTACACGACCGCGCGGGGCGTATTGTCGGAGAGCCCTCAACACCGGGAGGCGTCCGCGCTTCTGCGCCGGATCGACGAGAAAATGGTCGGAGCAACCGCAGAACCGCGGCTCTCTGTCGATCTTCAACGCCCAATCACGCTCGAATTCCGCGACACGAATCTGCGGCAAATACTCGAGCTTGTCTCTCGCAACACTGGCATCAATTTCTTCTTCGACAGGGACGTGCGGCCGGATTTGCGCACGACCATCTTCGTGCGCAATACCAGCATCGAGGATGTGCTCCGCTTCATCCTCGTGACGAATCAACTCGATCGCAGGGTGTTGAGCCACAACTCGCTGCTCATCTACCCGAACACGCCTCCCAAGATTCGGGAGTATCAGGACCTCGTTACCAAGAGCTTCTACCTCGCGCACGCGGACGTGAAGCAGACCGCCAATATGATCCGGAGTCTCGTCAAGACCAAGGACATGTTCATGGACGAGAAGCTGAAGCTCCTCGTCATTCGGGATACACCGGACGCGGTGCGCATGGCCGAGAAGCTCGTCTCCGCACAGGACCTCGCGCAGTCGGAAGTGATGCTGGAAGTGGAAGTGATGGAGGTTAGCAGCACCCTGTTGACGGAACTGGGGATCCGTTATCCGGACCAGCTGAGCTATTCGGTTGTGGGCGCCGACGGCATTCCGGGCACGATCACGCTGCCGGAATGGCTGAACCGAACCTCGGCCCTGTATCGCATTACCGTTACGAATCCGCTCGCTACACTCAACCTGAAAGACCAGTTCGGCCGGGCCAGCATCCTCGCCAATCCGCGTATCCGCGTAAAAGACGCACAGAAGGCAAAGATCCATATCGGGAACAAGGTGCCGGTCATCACGACGACCCTGAGTGCCCAGGGCTTCGCGTCGGAGTCGGTGTCCTACCTCGACGTGGGCTTGAAGCTCGAGGTCGAACCAGACATTTCGTTGAGCAGCGAGGTCGCGATCAAGGTGGGTCTGGAGGTGAGCAACATCGTGCAGGAGGTGAAAAGCACGAGCGGCACGCTCACCTATCAGCTCGGTACACGCAATGCGAGCACCGTACTGCATCTGAAGGACGGTGAGACCCAGGTCCTGGCGGGACTGATTACGGACGAGGACCGCAAGACGGCGGACCGGATACCCGGGCTAGGCTCTCTGCCGGTCATCGGACGCCTCTTCTCCAGCCACAAGGACACGACCAGCAAGACGGAGGTGGTCCTCCTCATCACCCCGCGCATCCTGCGCCTTGTTTCGCGTCCAGATGTCAGGATTACCGAGTTCATGTCCGGGACCGAGGCCTTGGTCGGCGCCCAACCCCTGACGCTGCGGCCCATCGAGCCTTCCGGCGCGCCGTTGCAGCCCGCGCGTTAGCCGTGGCGCACCGCCAGGGATTCACGCTGATCGAGCTGCTGGTGACGCTTGCCATCGTCAGCATTCTTGCCGCGGCGGCGTTTCCCCTGGCGGAGCTGTCGGCGCGGCGCGCCAAGGAGAAGGAGTTGCGGGAAGTGTTGTGGCAAATTCGAACAGCGATCGACGCCTACCGGAAGGCCGTGGATGAAGGACGGATTCTGCGGTCGCCCGACCAGTCGGGATACCCACCCACCCTCGCAACTCTGGTCCAGGGGGTGACGGACGCGAGGGATCCCGCAAGCCGCAAGAT
>DATIEU010000038.1:0-2126 GCA_035455565.1 Steroidobacteraceae bacterium
TAGCGACCACGCCTCATTGACTCCTTGGAGGCCCGGAGCTACTGTCGCCCTGCCCTACGCCCGGCCCGATCCACTGGAGGCTCGGCATGAAGTGTCCCCGGTGCCAGCAGGAAAACCGCCCCGGGGCGAAGTTCTTCACGGAATGGGAGACTCCGCGATCCTCGTGCGCCCCCCCGGGTCCTAGAACGCTACGGGACGAAAGGAGGCCGACCCCGCCGAGTGGATACATCGAATCGGATAACCGCCCGAATAGCTGGAGATCCGCCATGGCCGAACACGAGAATCTGCGGCTTGCTCGCGAAAGTATCGAGGCCTGGAGTGCCCACGATCCCGACCGGCTCACGAAGATTGTCGATGAGAAGTTCGTTGCCGAGAGCGACACGCTGCCCGCTTCCGTCAACGGTCCGCGGGGATTGGCCCAGTTCATGAACGTGTACGTCACCGCGTTCCCGGACCTCCGCTTCGAGATCGAGCAGCAGCTCGCCGATGGCGATTTCGTCGTCACGCGCTGGATCGCCACGGGCACGCATCGAGGAGTCCTGATGGGTATCCAGCCAACGAACCGTCGAGCGGTGACCCACGGCTGCACGGTTTCACAGTTCCAAAACGGTAAGGTCATCCACGACTGGATCTACTGGGATTCGGGCAATCTCCTGCGGCAGCTCGGCGTATTGCCCACAGCGAATTATTGAGATGCGCATAAGTAATAGACATTGAGATCACAAAAAAGGAGGCAACTCCGAACCGGTGATGAATGAGCGGATGAGCTCGGGGCGCTTGCGCACCTTCTTGGTGAGGCGGCAGAGCGTCGCCAGTAACTCATCGAGATTCTTCGGGCTGCCGTTCGCCAGGGTGCCCTTGAAGTGGGCCCACACGAGCTCGTCGGGATTGAGTTCGGGCGCGTAGCCGGGAAACCACTCGAGATGGAGCCGGGGATGGCGCGCACACAGCGCCTGCACGGCGGGCCCCTTGTGAATACTGCCGCCATCCAGCAGGACGATGACCGGGCCCCGGAGATGTCGCAGCAACGCGCGGAGGAAGATGGTGACTTCGACCTGGCTGATGTTCTCGTCGGGATGCAAGTGCACGTAGAGCCCCAATCGGTGACGCGTGGGGCTCACGGTGATCGCCGAGATCGCGGAGATCTTGTCGCGGCGATAGCGGTGGCGGATGATCGGTGTCTGCCCCCGCGGTGCCCAGGTCCGTCGGACATTCGGGATCAAGAGGAAGCCGCACTCGTCGGCGAAGACCACATGGGCCTTCAGGCGCTCGACGTTTTTTTTACCGCGGTCCACCGATACCGCTTCCACCGAGCAATGGCCGCCTCATCGCGCTCCAGCGCGCGACGCTCTGGCTTCTGGCACGACCAACCCAGGCGGGTGAGCAGGCGCCCGACGTGCGCCCGGTGGAGCGGGACGCCAAATTCGCGCCGGATCACCGTGGCGATGCGCCGGGTCGTCCAGAGGTCCGTGTCGAAACCCCACGCGGTGGCACCGCGCAGTAAGAGCGTGGGGACTTTCGCGCGCTGCGGCGCCGTCAACTTCGGCGGCCGGCCGGGCGCGGGCTTCGCCCGCAACGCAGCCGGGCCGCGTCGCCGGACGGCATCCCGCCAGAGGATCACGGAACTATGCGAACACCCCACGCGGCGCGCCACGTCCGTGACGGACGTGCCCGCCTTCAACAAGTCGATGGCACGTCGCCGGCGGCGTTCCAACTCCTCGGGGCTTCCCTGTGGTCGCATGCCCCGAGTGTAGCGGATGTCTATTACTTAGGCACATATCAATAACGCTCGCGGTCAGCAGCCGGGGCGAGCATCGCGAGGCCGTAGAGGCGCACATCCGCGTCAACGGGACGCTTCCGCGTTCGCGGTCCATGAACGCGAAGATCTCCCGCTTCGTGCGGAACAGAACCGGATGGCTTTTTTTAAAAGCTCATGCTCCTCCTTGAGCGTCGCGTGCTCGCGCTTGAGAGCCTGCAGTTGCTGGAGCTCGCGGGCTGATCGCCGCGGTACAGCCATCCGTCGCGCACGGCCTTTCAGGCTCCCGTCGCGCACCGCTGTCCGCCAGCGCGACAGCATGATCGGATGGATGTCCAGGGTCTCGTCCACGGCCTGTACCTCCACCCCG
>DATIEU010000039.1:0-2633 GCA_035455565.1 Steroidobacteraceae bacterium
CCCCGGCATCGCGCATCGCGAACATGCGCTCGACCGATGCGGGCGCAGCGCGAAATTCCGGCCGCCGATGCACCAGCACCACCGAGCGAGCGCGTTCAACCAGCGTGAGCGTCCAGTCGAGGGCGGAATCGCCGCCACCCAGGATGAGCAGGTCCTGATCGTCGAACGCCGCGACGTCTTTGACGCGATAGTGAATGCCGCGACCCTCGTAGCGGTCGGCGCCGTCGACCGCTAGACGCCGTGCCTGGAAGGAGCCCACGCCACCCGCGATCACGATCGCGCCGGCGCGGAAATGCGTGCCGCGACTGGTCGCGACATGGAAACGTCCGTCCTCGCGACGGTGCACCTCGGTCACTTCCTGGCCGAGATGAAAGCCGGCGTCGAAGGGCCGGATCTGCTCGAGCAGCCGCTCGATGAGCTCGCGCCCGGTGCACACCGGCACGGCCGGAATGTCATAGATGGGCTTGTCGGGATAGAGCTCGATGCACTGGCCGCCGGCGACCGGCAGCGAATCGACGACGTGTGCTTTCAGACCGAGCAAGCCGAGCTCGAACACCTGGAACAAACCGACGGGTCCCGCGCCGACGATCACCACGTCGGTATCGACTGCCGGGCCATCGATCAAGGCAACGTGGGTATCACGCGACAAGGACATTTCTCGGAGACAGTGTGTTGGCGGCCGACCGCGTGCGTGCCGCCTCGCTCAGGTTCTTCTGCGCAAGCCACGCGGGGTTGAAAAGGCGCGACAGGTACTTTGCACCGCCGTCACATAACACGGTCACGACGCGACGCCCCGGACCGAGCGAGCGCGCCACGCGCACTGCCGCCGCGACGTTGATGCCGCTGGTGCTGCCGAGGAACAGGCCCTCCTCGTTGAGCAGCCGATAGACAAAGTGCACCGACTCGGCATCCTCGATGTGCAGGGCCTCATCCACCCTGGCCGTGGCGAAGTTGTCGGTGACACGCCCGATGCCGATGCCCTCGGTGATCGAACCGGTACCGGTTGGCTTGAGCACGCCGTTGCGCACATATTCGTACAAGCTGCTGCCCGGTGGGTCGGCGAGCACCGTGCGAACGCTCGCGCTTTGCGACTTGAGATAGCGGGACACGCCCGCGAGCGTGCCACCGGTGCCGCTCGCGGAGACGAACGCATCGATGCGGCCCTCGGTCTGCTCCCAGATTTCGGGGCCTGTGGTTTCGAGATGGGTGCGCGCGTTGGCGGTGTTGTCGAACTGGTTGGCCCAGATGGCGCCGGGGATCTCCGCAGCGGTACGCGCAGCGACTTTCTGATAGTGGTTGGGATCGGCGTACGGCACGGCCTTGACCGGGCGTACTTCGGCGCCGAGCGCCTCGATGAGCTGGTATTTCTCTGGCGACTGATTGTCGGGCATCACGATTACGCAGCGATAGCCGCGCGCGTTGCATACGTGCGCCAGGCCGATGCCGGTGTTGCCCGCCGTACCTTCGACGACCGTGCCGCCGGGCTTGAGTGTGCCGCGACGCTCGGCGTCCTCGATGATGGCGCGCGCGGCGCGGTCCTTGACCGAGCCGCCGGGATTGAGGAATTCGGCTTTACCGAGGATGTCGCAACCGGTCTCCGCGCTCAGCACGTTCAGGCGGATGAGCGGGGTGTTGCCGACCGAGCCACTGAAGCCATCGAGAATCGTCACGCGCGTTTCACCCGATCATTTTCTCCCGCAAGCGGGAGAGTCAGGCGAGATGCTTCCTTCGCCCGCGCTTCACCGCGCAACGCCACCACCTCGCCCACGACGAGCAATGCGGGCGACCGGACCTGCGCCGCCGCGACGCATTCGGCCAAGTCTCGCAGCGTGCCCGCGATCACGCGTTGTTCAGGCAGGGTCGCGTGCTCGATCACCGCGGCGGGAAGATCGAGTCGTGCACCGGCGGCCGTAAGTTCGGCGACGATCGTCGGCAGCTGGCTGAGCCCCATGTAGAACACGACCGTTTGACCAGGACGCGCGAGCTCCTGCCAGTCGGGTGCCGCGCCGCCCTCGCGTGCATGACCTGTTGCGAATGTGACCGAGTGTGCGTGGTCACGATGCGTGAGCGGGATGCCGGCGTAGGCCGCCGCACCGAGCGCCGCGGTGATGCCCGGCACGACGGTCACGGGTATGTGCTGTGCCGTCAGCGCCTGCAACTCCTCACCGCCGCGTCCGAACACGAACGGATCGCCGCCTTTGAGCCGACAGACGCGCTTGCCCTGGAGGGCGAGCTCGATCATGAGCTGCTGTGTTTGCTCCTGCGTGACGTGATGGCGGCCCGCCTCCTTGCCCACGTAGATGCGCTCCGCATCGCGCCGCGCGCGATCCAGAACCGCTTCCGAGATCAGCCGGTCGTAGAGCACGACGTCCGCCTGTTGCAGCAGGCGAGCGGCCTTCAGGGTCAGCAGATCTGGATCGCCCGGTCCGGCACCCACGATGTAGACCTCGCCCACGCCCGCGCTGCGCACGGTAGTGGCACGCTTGAGCTCGCGACGTATCTCGAGCTCGGCGTGAGCCTCCTGGCCCGCAAACACCTGCGTGGCAACCGGGCCCGCCAGCACGCGCTCCCAGAAACGGCGGCGCTCGAGCACAGAGCCCAATGCCTTGCCCACGCGCCGCCGCCAGCGCCCC
>DATIEU010000040.1:0-4995 GCA_035455565.1 Steroidobacteraceae bacterium
AGACCTGGTGGTCGAACCTGTTCGAGAACGATGCACGCCTCGACAACCTGCAGCTCAGCACACTGTTGGCGATTGAAGCTCAGCGACGCGCTGCAACGGAACGTGCGGAGCGCGCGTTGCGCGAGGCGCTGGTCATTCTTCCGGGTACCGACAAGGAAGTCGTCATCGAGACGGGTGAGGAGCCTGAGTCACTCGACTTCAACTCAGACGGCCGTCTCATCGCCGCTGGAGGCGGCGTAGGTGGCACGCTCGTGTGGGATCTGGACGCGAACGCCATCGTCGCGCGAATCCCTCATGGCGGCACGGGTGGCGGCGCTGATTGGCAGGACAAACGGGGGAAATCTCACGGTCGCAACTCGCGACAAATAGTCGACATGAGTCCATCCGGTGACGCAGTCGCGACGGCCGGTCCGGATACGACCGCACGCGTCTGGGAAGCGCGAACAGGAAAGGAAGTCCTGCGGCTCTCGCTGACCGAGCTCGCGACCGCCGTGGCATTCGACGATCAGGGCAAACGCATTGCCACGAGCGATGAGAGCGGTGCAGTTTGCCTCTGGAACGCGAAATCCGGTCAGCAATTGCAGTGCATGTCGCATGGCTTGCCGGTGTACTGGCTCGGGTTTTCGCCCTCGTCGGCATTGCTCGCGAGTATCGGACTGGACGGGAGCGTCGCCGTCTGGGACACAGTGAACGGCCAAAGCAGATGGCGCTTCCAGCACGACAAGCACGTGCGGGCGGCACGTTTCGATGCAACGGGAAGAATGCTGGCCTCGTTCGGCTCGGACACCGAGACGATCGTATGGAACCTGGAGACGGGCGAGGCCTGGAGAATGGGTGACGACAACATGACCTACGCGGGCGTCGTGTTCGATGCGGCGACCGACACGATGGTCGTGCCTGGCGACGAGGGCGTGATCACATGGTGGGATCTCAGGACCCGGCGACCGCGATTCTCGATGTCCGCCGACTCGATCATCCTCGGTGCGGCGGCTTCTCCGGAGCGTCGCCACCTGGTCACCATCGACGGCTATCGTGAAACGCGCGCGTGGAGTCTGGATGACGGTCGGCTGCTAAAGCGGTTGCCGTACTACCAGCTATATGCGCTCGCGATCAGCCCCGACGGCGAATCTCTCGCAGTGGCAGGCTTTGACGGTGAGCGCGATGTCATCGACGTCACCCGCATCGCTCCGAAGGACCTTGTGGCTGCGGCTTGTGAGCGGCTTTCGCGCAACCTGACGCGCGAGGAATGGCAGCGCTATCGCGGTGACAGGCCCTACCAGCGGACGTGTCCGAACCTGGAGGACGGACAGGAGCCCGAGTAATTACAGCGCAAGGATCGGAGTGTCGCCACCGGGACGGCAGCGCAGAATTTCCCGCAAGTCAATTACACAGGTGCGCCATGCTCACCCTCTACGACTACCTGCCCTCGCAGAACGGCTACAAGATCCGCCTGCTGCTGAATCAGCTCGAGCGCCCGTATCGCACGGAGCTGGTGAGCATCTTTGAGGGCCACGGGCAGCGACCCGAGTATCTCGCCATCAATCCGACCGGTGCGGTGCCGGCCATCCGGCTCGATGACGGCCGGGTGCTGGCGGAGTCGAACGCGATCCTTTTCTTTCTCGCCGAGGGCACGCCGTACGTGCCGGCGGATGCGTTCGAACGCGCCAAGGTGCTGCAGTGGATGTCGTTCGAGGCCGACTACATACAGTCGACGCTCGGATCGCTGCGCTACTGGACGCTGACGGAAAAGCTTCCGCGGCGGCGGCCGCCCGAACTGGTCGAGAGCAAGCGGGCGGCCGGGATCAAGGCGTTGCGTGCGCTCGATCGGCATCTCGACGGCCGCCGTTTCGTTCTGGGCGAGCGATACACGATCGCCGACATTTCGCTCTTCGCGTATACGCACGTCGCGCGGGACGCGGATGTACCGCTCTGCGACTTCGGCAACGTCGTCGCCTGGATCGAGCGAGTGCGCGACCAGCCGCGGTTTGTCGATCGCGTCTACCCGTACTCGATCGACCCGCACTCGACCCGCGAGTTGCCCTGATTCTGTTAGCCTCTGGCGCCTGCATTCGCTAGCCGGAGGTGTGTCATGGCTGACTTCGAACCGCTCGAGGGCGGCTGCACGTGCCGCGCGATCCGCTATCGCATGACGAGCGCTCCCCTCTTCGTGCACTGCTGCCACTGTCGCTGGTGTCAGCGCGAAACGGGCTCGGCGTTCGTGCTCAACGCCATGATCGAGGCGAATCGCGTGGTGTTGCTGAGCGGCACACCTGACGTCGTGAACACGCCGTCGAACAGCGGCAAGGGTCAGAGGATCTCGCGCTGTCCGACGTGCCGGATCGCGGTGTGGAGCAACTACGCGGGCGCCGGAGAGGCGATTCGCTTCGTGCGCGTGGGCACGCTCGATAACCCGGATCGGCTGCCACCGGACATCCACATTTTCACGTCGTCGAAGCAGCCCTGGGTCCTGTTGCCGGAGGGGACACCGGCGCTCCCGGAGTTCTACGACCGCAAGAAATATTGGCCGGCCGAGAGCCTGGCGCGGCGCCAGGCCTTGCTGGGCTAACGCGCCAGCCAGCCGCCGTCGACGGCCAGGATGGTGCCGTGCACGTAGTCCGAGGCGCTCGAGGCGAGAAATACGGCAGCACCAGCAAGATCCTGCGGCTTGCCCCAACGCCCCGCCGGAATGCGTTTGAGGATGTCGGCGCTGCGCTCGACATCCGCACGTAGCGCGCTGGTGTTGTTGGTTTCGAAATAGCCGGGCGCAATCGCATTCACGTTGATGCCGCGTGACGCCCACTCGTTCGCCAATATCCGCGTAAGTCCGGCGACACCGCTCTTGCTCGCGGTGTAGGACGCCACGCGAATTCCGCCCTGGAATGACAGCATCGAGGCGATGTTGATGATCTTGCCGCGCCCTGGGCCTTCGAGCATCGCGTGTGCCGACGCCTGCGACAGGAAAAACACCGTCTTCAGGTTGAGGTCGAGGACCGCATCCCAGTCCTCTTCGGTGAGCTCGAGCGCGTCGCTGCGGCGGATGATGCCGGCGTTGTTGACCAGGATGTCGAGACGGCCGCCCTTCGCGACCGCTTCCTTGACGATCGCGCGCGCATCGGGCCTGGCACCGAGATCGCAATCGATGGCGTGCAACTTCCTGCCGGCTGCACGCACCTGCGAGGCGGTTTCGTCAGGACGAGTACGTCCGACTGCCACGATGTCGGCGCCCGCCCGTGCGAGTGCGACGGCGATCGCCTGGCCAAGGCCGGTATTCGCGCCGGTGACGAGTGCGATGCGTCCGCTGAGATCGAAGAGATTGCTCACGTCGCGCCGTCAACGCAGCGTGGGCGTCGGGACCTGGTCCATGTCCTTGTAATCCTGGTTGTCCCCGGCCATCGCCCAGATGAAGGAATAGCTCGCCGTGCCGGCACCTGTGTGGATCGACCATGGCGGGGAAATCACCGCCTGCTCGTTGGCCACCAGGATATGACGCGTCTCGTGCGGCTGTCCCATGAAGTGGAACACGCGATCGGTCTGCTTGAGATCGAAGTAGAAATAGATCTCCGCGCGCCGATCATGCAGGTGACAGGGCATGGTGTTCCAGACGCTGCCCTTCTTGAGCGCCGTGAGACCCAGGAGGAGTTGCGCGGACTTGCAGACTTCAGGATGCACGTACTGGTAGATCGTGCGCTCGTTCGAGGTCTCGACGGCGCCCATCGGCATCGGCTTGGCGTCGGCAACGGCGATCTTCACATTCGGATAGCGCGCGTGAGCGGGCGAGCTCGCCAGGTAGTACTTGGCCGGATTCGACTCGTTCTGCGACGAGAACAGCACGTCGGTCGCGCCCATGCCGAGGTAGAGGCCGTCGCGCGGCTCGAGATCGTAATGGGTGCCGTCCACGGTGATGCGGCCCGGACCGCCGATGTTCACGACCCCGAGCTCGCGGCGCGCCAAGAACGCGTTCGAGCCAATTTCCTTGGTGGCTGCGAGCTTGAGTGGCGCGCGCGCCGGCATGGCGCCGCCGATGATGAAGCGCTCGACGTGGCTATAGGTGAGGCAGATGTCGTCCGGCGAGAAGATCTCATTCGCCAAGTAGAGGGCGCGTAGCTGCTCGGTGTCGAGCGACTTGAGCATTTCGGGATGGCTGGCCTGCAGGACTTTGACTCGCATGCGCTGCTCCATGAATGACGGGACTCACGCCCCGGCGGTTGCCACGTCGAGCTTGTACGCCCGCTTCGGCAAGTGATACGCGAGGTCCGCGGCTACCTGGTGCGCCTCGTCCTCTTCCATTCGATGCTCCGCGACCAGCCGCGCGAGGAATGCGCAGTCAATGCGGCGTGCGGTGTCGTGGCGCGCGGGGATCGAGAGGAACGCGCGCGTGTCGTCGTTGAATCCTACGGTGTTGTAGAAGCCCGCGGTCTCGGTGGTCTGCTCGCGAAAGCGCATGAGCGCTTCGGGGCTGTCGTGAAACCACCAGGCGGGCCCGAGCTTGAGCACCGGGTAGTGGCCCGCGAGCGGCGCGAGCTCACGGCTGTACGTGCTCTCATCGAGCGTGAACACGATGACCGTAAGACGCGGCTCGTTGCCGAAGTGATCGAGCAGCGGCTTCAGGCCGCGTACGTAATCGGTGGGCTGCGGGATATCGGCGCCCTTGTCGCGGCCGTAAGTCTCGTGCAGCCAGCGGTTGTGATTGCGAAACGAACCGGGATGGATCTGCAGCACCATTCCGTCGTCCAGGCTCATGCGCGCCATCTCGGTCAGCATCTGGGCGCGGAAGAGCTCCGCCTCGGCTACGGTGAAGTCCCCGCTCGTCACACGCTTGAAGAGCCGCTCCGCCTCGGCGGACGACAGGTCGGCAGTGGCGGCGGTCGGGTGGCCATGATCGGTCGAGGTTGCGCCGAGCCTCGCAAACTCTGCGCGCTTGGCGCGGTGCGCGTTGAGATAGCCACGCCAGCCGTAAACGTCCTCGCGCGTCTGTTCGGCGAACTGCGCCAGGGC
>DATIEU010000041.1:0-4287 GCA_035455565.1 Steroidobacteraceae bacterium
GTTCGCGAGCAGCAGGCGCCGCTCATTGAGACTCTCGTGCACGAGGCCGAACTGGGCACTCTCGAGATAACGCAAGCCGCCGTGGATGAGCTTGCTCGACTTGCTGGAAGTACCCGCGGCGAGCGCGCGCTTTTCCAGCAATAGCACGCTGTGACCGGCAGCCGCCATCGCCTGCGCGACGCCCACGCCGTGGATGCCGCCGCCCACGACGACAACGTCAAGGCGCCGCATCGCTGCGCTTGCCGCTCCGCGCGGCGAGATCGCGAAACGCCTGGATCATCGGGGCGACCGCCATGGTCTCGATGAAGTCCGCGCCACGCTCTGCGAGCGAAAGCGCGAGCTCCGGCGCATCGACCTCGTAGATCGCCCAACGCCACGGACCGCGCCACAGCCGCGGCGCATCGGCCGGCAGCTTCTCGTGATCGCAGAACAGGAATTCGGGCTTGAAGGCCTCGTACTTGAGGCGCGTGTGGCCGTCGTATTCGCTCAACACCCAGCCGATCGCCTGGCCGTCACGGTGGCGCGCCATGTGTACGGCCGGCAGGTCGAAGGAGATCACGACGCAACGCGAACGCGCGGGCTTCAGTGCCTCCAGCACACGAGTCACCACGACCTCGTGACCGAAATGACGCAGGCTCGCTCGCTTGATCTCGACGAAAGCGGTGATCTCGTGGCGCTCCGCCACGAAGTCGACCACCTCGCTCAGGAGCGGTATGCGCGTGCCGCGATGACGGCCGCCAAAACGCTGCGGCTCATTCACCTCGGTGCGCGCGAGTTCCGCGGCGGAGAGGTCAAAAACACAACCGGGAATGCCGGCCGTGCGCGCGAGCTCGTGGTCGTGAATTACCACGGGCACCTGGTCGGCCGAGAGGTGCACGTCGAACTCGATGAAACGCACGCCCAGGTCGACCGCGGATTGCAGCGCAGGGAGCGTGTTTTCCGGGAAGTCGCGAGCGTTGCCGCGGTGTGCGATGAGATGAGTGAGTCGGTGCGGTGCGGGACCGGGCATTCGGATGTGTCCGCTTATGTCCTCTGTCGCCGTTATCCGACAACGAAACGCGTTCTCACCACCACGGTCCTGTGTAAGGATGAGACGGCGCGGACATTATACGAGGAACGTCCGATGACCGACGCAACGCTGCGCTTCGCCGTCGCCGTATGTGTGCTCGCCGCAGCGCTCGCGGGATGCGATTCGGGCGAGAACACGGCGGCCAATCCGCCACCGCAAGCGCCGGCACCGCCGACGCCGCCGCCACCGTCTCCGCCTCCGCCGTCTCCACCGCCCCCACCGCCGCCGCCACCCACGGTGGGTCTCGATCAGCGGCCGAGCAACACCACGTGCCTCGCACCCGCGCGCTCAACGGGCACCCTGACCATCGGCGTGCAGCAGGTGTTCACGAATCTGCCGGCGTTCAGTCAACCCGTCGCAATCATGCAGGCGCCTGGCGACGACAGTCGCTGGTTCGTCGTGCAGCAGGGTGGCGTCGTGCGTGTCTTCGAGAACAATGCTGGCGTTTCCGCAGCCTCGACATTCGTCGACATCGACGACGCGCGCCTTACCTCCGGCGGCGAAACGGGACTGCTCGGCATGGCATTCCACCCGAGTTTTCCGAACGACCCGCGCGTCTATCTCTCGTACACCGCGCCGGGACCGCTGCGCTCGCGGATTTCGGAATTCACTTCACCCGACGGTGGCTTGACGCTCAATCCGAATTCCGAGCGGATCGTGCTCACCATCAATCAGCCGGAGTCGAACCACAACGGCGGCGGCATCGCCTTCGGGCCCGACGGGTTCCTGTATCTCGGCATGGGCGACGGCGGCGGCGGCAACGACCAGCACGGCACCACCGGCAACGGGCAGCTGTTGACGACATTGCTCGGCAAGATGATCCGCATCGACATCGCGGCGGGCGCCAACGGCATGCTCTATCGCATTCCGGCCGACAACCCGTTCGCGGGCAACGCGCCCTGCGGCACCAGCGGCACTGGCAGCGCGAACTGCCCGGAAATCTTCGCGTGGGGCCTGCGCAATCCGTGGCGCTGGAGCTTCGACCGGCAGACGGACGTCCTTTGGGTCGCCGATGTCGGCCAGAACGCGCTCGAAGAAGTCGATCGTGTCACGCGCGGTGGCAACTATGGCTGGCGCTGCCTGGAGGGAACGCGCAACACCAACTTGTGCAGCTCGCTCCCCGCCAACGCGATACCGCCGGTCGCGGAGTACGGACGCACGGTCGGCGTGAGCGTCACCGGCGGATACGTGTACCGCGGGCAGGACTTCCCCGCGCTCGCCGGCCGATACGTCTTCGCGGACGTGAACTCGTCACGCCTCTTTCATATTGCTTCCGACACGCAACCCACGCTGACCGTCACCGGCGGCCTGAATACAGGACTCGCCATCACCTCGTTCGGCGCAGCGAACGACGGCGAGCTCTATGCGGTCGATTACGGTGGCGGCGGGCTCCATCAGATCACGGGATCGAGCACCGGCGGCAGCGGCGTCGCGACGCAACTGTCGGCGACTGGCTGTGTCAGCGCCTCCGACGCGCGACAACCCGCGAGCGGGTTGATTCCCTACGCGCCGAATGCGGCGTTCTGGTCCGACGGCGCGAGCAAGGAGCGCTGGATCGCGCTGCCCAACGGCCAGAACATCACCGTGAACTCGAATGGTGACTGGGATTTCCCCAACGGCACGGTGCTCGTGAAGAATTTCCGCCTCGGCAATCAACTCGTCGAGACGCGTCACTTCATGCGTCATCCGGACGGCGTCTGGGCGGGCTACACGTATGAATGGAATACGCAGCAGACCGACGCCACGCTCGTGACGGGCGGCAAGCAGGTGACCGTCGCGGGACAACCCTGGATCTTCCCGAGCGAAGCGCAGTGCCTGTTATGTCACACCGCGGCGGCGGGCCGCAGCCTCGGGCTCGAGAACCTGCAGCTCGCGCACCCGATCACTTATCCGCAGACCGGCCGCACGGCGCACCAACTCGTCACGCTCAATGCGATCAACGTGCTTTCCCCGCCCGTCGCCGACCCGACCACGCTAACCCCTTACCCGAATCCTGCAGGATCGACCGGCACGCTCGCGGAACGCGCGCGCTCGTACCTGCACACCAATTGCGCTGGGTGCCACCGCCAGGGCGGACCGACACCTTCGAACATGGACTTGCGCTACCCGGTCGCCCTGGGTGCAACCAACGCCTGCGATGTCGCTCCAACGTTGGGCAACCTGGGCATCGCCAACGCGCGCCTGATCGCGCCAGGCGATGCAGCACGATCCGTGCTGATCGCACGCGCGAACCGCCGGGATGCGAACGGCATGCCTCCGGTCGGGTCGTCTCAGGTAGACGCCGCGGGCGTGACACTGCTGACCAACTGGGTGAACTCGCTCCCCAACTGCAACTGAGAACTGCGATGAATCATGCAACGGTGCGCCACGGACTGGCCCTCGTCGCGGGGAGCCTCATCATTGCCGCGTGTGGCGATGGATCGGACGGTTCCGGTGGCACACCGGTCAGCCCGGACACGCCGGCGGACTTCGCGGTGGAGCGGGTCTTCCCCAACCTCCGGTTCATCAGCCCGGTCGCGATGCTGCAGGCGCCGGGTGACCGGACGCGCTGGTTCGTGGTCGAGCAGGGCGGCGAAGTGCGCGTGTTCGAGAACAACCCGACCGTGACGGCGGGAAGCTCCTTCATCAACATCCGGACGCGCGTGAGCGCGGGCGGCGAGCGGGGATTGCTGGGTATGGCGTTTCACCCGAGTTTTCCCCTCGATCCACGCGTGTTCCTTTCGTATACGCAACTGGATCCGGCGCTCGGCCTGGTGTCGCGCATCTCATCATTCACGACGCCCGACGTGGGCCTGACGCTCGACCCGAACTCGGAGCAGGTGCTGATCACCATCGATCAACCCGAGCCGAATCACAACGGCGGCGGCATCGCCTTCGGTCCTGACCGGTTCCTCTACATCGGCATGGGTGATGGCGGCGGTGGCAACGACGAGCATCCACCGTTCGGCAACGGCCAATCCCTCACGACCCTGCTCGGCAAGATGCTGCGTATCGACGTCGCCGCGAGCCCGGGCGGCGGCCGGCTCTACGGCATCCCGGCCGACAATCCATTCGCCGTCAATACACCCTGCGGCACCGTGGGCGTGGGCACGGGACCGCAGCCGTGCCCTGAGATTTTCGCCTGGGGCTTCCGCAATCCGTGGCGCTGGAGTTTCGACCGGGCCACGGGTCAGCTCTGGGTCGGCGACGTGGGCGAGGTCACGCTCGAGGAAGTGAGC
>DATIEU010000042.1:0-4424 GCA_035455565.1 Steroidobacteraceae bacterium
CATCGCGCGGCCGCGCGCCCGCTCGATCGCTTGGAACGGCGGCACCTCCGCCTCTCGAATGTCGCGCGCGGTGTCCGGCACCAGCGAGAGCACCCGAATCGCAAGGGGCGGAAGCACGTAGGTGAGGTCGCGGCCCTGGACGGCGACGGCCTCGATCGAGCCGGATCCTCCGGCATCAGCACGGCTCTCGACGCGGTAGGTCACCTGCAGCGGCGGCAGGCGCGCGTCGCCGCCGAACACCTCGCCGATGATGCGCAGCGAGTACTCGAACTGGATGAAGCGGCGCGCGGCCGTGACGACGTCCTTCGCCCGGGCGCCGCCGAGCACCTCGAACGGCGCGAGGGGCACGACGCCGGGATCCAGCCTGGACTCGTCCACGATCACGCGTGCGGCCGCGGCCTCGAGCACCGAGCAGGTCAGAAGCACGGAGAACGGCTCGCCGATTCGAACCGCGCCGGCATCCGTGCGCCACCAGCACGTGAGCGGTTCGACGTCCACGACCTCCAGCGCGGGCTGCGCGACTGCCACACCGGCCGACAGCAGGACGACGAGCGTCCAGCAGGCCGAGGCGACATATGGCTGCTGTGTGCTTAGTGCTGAACGCGCGATGAGGATCGGGCCGGCGAGCGGTACGGGATGTCGGTGCATCGCGCCAACTATACGTCGGCCGGGCAAAAGGCGAAAACCGGGGTACGCAGTCCTGAGCGACGGCCGCAGGACCTGACTAACGTGGGGCTCCGCCCCACACCCCCGCCTTAAGGCGAAGCGCTACGGCGGGCCGCCGTAGCCTTGGCGGAGGCTGGCCGGCTCGGTCGCTCGCGGGGGCCCCACGCCCCGCACCGCTCCGTCCCACCCCACGATGCACAAACGCATCGTGGGGGCCCCGGCTCGCGGGCGCGCCGTGCGCGCCTCCACTATGCGGCTCGACCACAACGAGTACAGAATTCTCGTTACGAGCCGCATAGCGGTCCAACCTTCTGCGCGCTCAAGGTGGGTAGCTTTCAATCGACTTGCTGGTCAGAGATGCCGCAGCGCCTCGGCCGGACTCCGACGCAAAGAACGCCAAGCGGGAATGCAGGCACTCATGAAAGCCGTAAATGCGACGAACAGAAGGCCGAGACCGATCACAATGCCATCCGTGTCCAACATCCTGAAAAAGGCGCGGCTGATGACGGTCGACGTTGCGGGGACGAGGAGGGCAGCACCGACCAGTCCCAGCAGCACGGGCCACGCGACACTGGCCACGATGCTTTTCACGACGGCCAACGGACTTGCACCACACGCAACCCGTATCCCGATTTCACGCGTGCGTTGGGCCGTTGTGTAAAGTGTCACCGCGTAAACGCCGACCAGTGAGATGACGAGCGAGATCAAGGCAAACATCCCGATTACTTTTGACGTAATACGATACGGCCACATCCACATTGCCACCCAGTCATCGATGGACGCGGCGTTCACGATCGCCACATCCGGGTCGAGTTCGGCCAGAGCGTTCTTCATCCGCTGGATCACAGCGGCCGGCGGTTCCGTCGACTCGACCACTACTTGGGCCTCCGGCGAAAAATGCTGCTCGAAGGGCACGTAGAAAAGCATGGCGCGCCGTTCACCAACGAAGCGGACGTCGGTATCTCCGGCGACTCCAACCACTTCGGCCATCTGGGTACCACGGCGGACTTCGAGGCGTTTACCAATCGGATTCTGGCCCGGCCACAACCGTTCGGCGGACATCTGACTGACGACAACAACCGGAGGCCCGCCTGTTCCGTCATCCTTCGTAAAACCCCGGCCACGCAGGATTGGAGTATTGACGATCTCAAAATAGCCGGGGCCGACTCTGAGAAGGTCGCCGAATCGGTAGTAGTCAACGTAGTCGGCAGGTTCGCCTTCCAATCGGACTGTGGCAGGATCCCGTCGAGTGCCCAATGGCAGAAAATCTATCGTTGTCGCACGTCTGGTCGACCCTGACTCAAAAGCCCGCTCGCGCAACTGATTCAGCAGTCTCTTGGCCCTTTCAACGCTGTAGTCCTTCTGCAGTCTGAAATCGACGCCGAATAGTACTGCGTGGCTGTTCCCAAACCCGATGTCGTGGCGTTGGAGGCGAACCGCGGCGCTGGCGAACATGACCGCCACGACAACGGCAAGCGAGGACACACTCACTTGAGCCGTCAGACACGCACTGCGCACGAGTGACGATCGCCGTCCCCGAGATACGAATCCCCCCTCGCGCAGCAATTCGCCTGACAGATCCGGTGTCGCGCTGCGGAGTGCCGGGACGATGCCAATCAGAAGTCCGGCTGACCCACTGATAAGAGCTGTCAGAAGAACAAGGCGTAAGCCAACTTCGGGTTCGATCGCTACTGTATGGATCAGACTGTGCTTTGGTAAGGTGCCGAGCAAGTACTGCCACGCAAGCGGCGTCAGAGCGCCCGCAAGGACGCCGGCGCCAAGAGACAGGAATAGAACTTCAGTCACGGGTAAGACGAACAACTGCCAACGTTTCGCACCAAGCGACGCCCTCGTCGCCATCTCCACCTGTCGGTGAATTGCTCTGGCCAGGAAGAGGTTCACGAGGTTGGCGCATACGACAATCAGCACCAGACCAGACAGAGCCATCAGGATGCCAGCAATCGGCACGGCGAAGGTGTCCAAGCCGGGGTGGATGAAGCCCTGTTGAATGGGCATGGCCACGAGCCGGGCATCTGACAAGCCAGGCGATAGTCTCTTCACCTCTTCGCTCACGGCGTCCAGGACGTGCTGCGCCTGTGTAACAGTCACTCCGGGAGCCATCCGCGCTACAACGCGGAAGCCACGCCAGTCGATCTGCGACAGGACCTGGGGATCTCTGACTCTGGAAGACACCTGGGGCATGAGTGTAATGGGAACGAATACATCCGTAGGCCTGATGGATGGCATCTGCAGACCACGAAACGCATCGGGCAGAACGCCGATGATCGTAAGTGGATGACCGTTTATGTGGACTCGATGGCCCACGACGTTCGTCTGGGTTCCGAATCGCCGCCGCCAGAGGCGGGTGCTGATGACGACACCTTCCAGCTCAGATGCCGTGCTGCGCTGATGCCATACTCGGCCGGTTGCTGGCTGCAGGCCCAGGGTCTCAAAGTACAGCGGTGTAACGAATTCCCCGACGACTATCTCCGGATTCCCAGGTTCTGAGAACACTTCCTGGAACTCAACAAATGCGGTGACCTTGGAAAAGGTCCGGGTGTGGTGCTCGAGCAGTTTCACAACCGGATACGAAGCTGCACCAAGAGCGGTTGGAGTTGATTGCGGGCGCAGCAATTGCACCCAGATGAGGCCATCGGGCGAGGCCACGCCCAGCGACCTCAGCATTGTAGCTTCGACCAAGCCAATCAGGGAGGTGTTTACTCCGATGCCGAGCGCCAGGCTAATGGATACGCCAGCAACGAAAGCTGGGAATCGCCGAACCAAGCGCACAGGACGTAGTACGATCTCGCGCAGCATAGGTTGGGTTCTGTTGATTGATTGCCGCAAAACGGCAGTTGGCACTGACGGCAGGGATTCGCCCTAACGCCGAGACAAGCATGCAAGCCGTCGCGCGGTTCGCTCCTGCGATCCGCTGGCCGACTCGGAGGCCTTTGAGCCTCGTTGCCAGAATCGGCCAGCGGGGTCAGTCGACGAAGAGATTACCACGGATCAACCGTGTCCCATGTGCCTACGCCGTTAAGGAGGACATGCCGTTCGGACCGCGCGTTCGAGGCCCTCATGGCCAGGGGATGCACGTGCCGTCGCATGGCTCGCAATTGAACCATCCGCAACCGGTCGGCTGAGGCGTGCAGTTCTGATAACCCTTTAGGCAATCGAGGGAACAGAAGTCAGACTGGGAATAACAATCGCAGTCTATGGTCATCGCCGTTAACGTCAAACGTGCGGGCATGAGACCGAATCGCGGACTGTCTCTAATTGGTTCGATGACCCACCCCAACTCGCCGAACACCCGAAGCGTCTGACGATCGAATGCCTTGGTGGCACGCTCGGCAAACGCCGTATGCTCGCGTGCATGGTGATATTCCTGGTCTGGCGTCATCCCCTCCACGCGACGGCGATACATCTCCGGAGTGATAATCGTCAAGGCTTCCGTGACTAGTTGTTCCTGCGTGCTGTTCAGTCTGTGCGTTTGCCGAAACCTCTTGAGTTGATCGTGCCACAGTGCAGACCGGACTTCATAAGGCAGGGCATTGAAAATCGCGATCCGAATCGGGCGTGGATGCTTGGCGATGTCTTCGAGGGTAGTCGGGAGCTCACTTGCATGCGCTGTGACCCACGCGGCGGCACGTTGGCACGCAGGGGTGCGATCGAGGCCGGTTGCCGCAGCCAAGGACGCCAAGAGCGCTAGGGCGAGAGTGAGCGACACCAGTGCACGTCTTTGTGTGAACATAGGACCT
>DATIEU010000043.1:0-2544 GCA_035455565.1 Steroidobacteraceae bacterium
GCCTGGATGATGTTGCCGGGCAAGGCGCCGATGTAGGTGCGCCGGTGACCGCGAATTTCCGCCTCGTCATGCACGCCGCCGAGGCTCGTGCGCACGAACTTGATGCCGAGCGCGCGCGCGATGCTTTGCCCGAGCGAAGTCTTGCCGACGCCGGGCGGGCCCACGAAGCACAGGATCGGGCTGCGGCCCTGCGGATTGAGCTTGCGCACCGCGAGATATTCGAGGATGCGCTTCTTGATCTTCTCCAGGCCGTAGTGATCCTCTTCCAGCACGCGGCGCGCCTTGGCGATGTCGATCGACTCATCGTCGAGCTTCGACCACGGCAGCTGAATCATCCAGTCGACCCAGGTGCGCAGCATCGAATATTCCGCACCCTGGTCGGGCATGCGCTCCAGGCGCTTGAGCTCCTTCTTCGTCTGCTCGAGCGCCTCCTGCGGCATGCCGGCCTTGTCGATCGCTTCGCCGAGCTCGCGGATTTCCTGGCCAGCGGCGCCGTCTTCGCCCAGCTCCTTCTGGATCTGTTTCATCTGCTCGCGCAGCAGCACCTCGCGCTGCCGCTCATCGATCGCGCCGCGCGTCTGCTGCTCGATCTGCCGCTGCAGGCGCAGCACTTCGATGCGATGCGAAAGATGTTCCGTCACGCGCTCCAGTCGCGTTTTGAGATCGACGGTCTCGAGGATCTGCTGCCGCTCGGCCGGCTTCACGTCCATGAAGCTCGCCACCATGTCGGCCAGCGAGCTTGGCGACTCGATCGCCTGCACGGCATTGGCGAGCTCGCCCGGAGCCCGCGGCAGGAGCTCGATCGCCTCGGCTGCCAGTCGCTTGAGATTGAGTGCGAGCGCTTCGACTTCGCTCGACCTGGTCGCGGTGTCTGCGATGTATTCGACGCGCGCCAGCAGGAAAGGCATCCCGCTCTGAAAATCGAGCACGCGGAAGCGTCGCTCGCCCTGCACGACGATGTGGTGCCCGCCGTCCGGCGCGGTGACGTAGCGCAGGATCGAGGCTTCGGTGCCGAAGCGATAAAGATCATCCGCAGTAACTTCGTCCTTGTCGGCATCCCGCTGCAGCAGGAAACCCACCTTGCGCTGCGCGCGCGTCGCTTCCTGTGCACCGGCGATCGTCATCTCGCGGTTGATCCCGACGGGCAGCACGATGCCCGGAAACAGCACGAGATTGCGCACCGGCAGGATGATGAGCACGTCGTCGGAGATCTCGCGCGCAGGCGTTTCCGTGCCGCTCTGCCCGGTCTCGTTGCCGCCGGGTCTTTCAGTTTCGCTCATGATGATTCCCTTAACTCTTGCGCAGCCTGAGTTGCAGGCAGCCGTTCTGTGACACCTGCTCCAGGAGTTCGTAGCGGCCCGGCGGCAGCGCGACCAGGCGCTCGAAGCGGCCATAGGGGATTTCGAGCCGACGGATGATCGCGTTGTGCGCGCACTGGGGTGGCGGTCGCACGGCGCTGATCGCAAGCCGGCCATCATCGAGGTGCAGCTCGATTCGCTCGGGCGCAACGCCCGGCAGCGCGACGGTCACCAGCAACTCGTTCGGACCCTCGACCATGTCGACTGGCGGTTCCCAACGTACCTGGGTGCCGGCCGGGCCCGTCAGCGCAAAAAACTGCCGATGCATGCGGTCGGCCTGCTCGAGCAGGTCAAGGGCGTCAGCCCACATCCACGAATGCGGATCGCGGTTCATCTGGCTGCCTTCAAGAGGGTTTGAGCGCCTAGGGTGGGGACTGCGTCCCACATATCAAGCAGTTCAGGGGCTACGCGCGAGGTAGGCCCCTTCCGACAAGTGGTCGTCTCGGCGGTGCAGCCAGTCCAGCCAGAAGCTCCTAAGTGTGCGCCTCTTCACAATGTTTGCGATCCGCCGGACATAAGCGAACTGGGCTTCAGTTTCGGTTCACCTGCCGGGCGTAGATTGCGCCCCATCGTTCAGGCAGGGAGTACAGGGAATGCAATTCATCGACATACAGAAGATCTTGCGCAGCGCCGGCCTCGCGTTGTTGCTCGGTGCGAGCCTCGGAGTGGCGCTGCCTGCGCTCGCGGATCCGCCGTCGCACGCACCGGCGCATGGCTGGCGGAAGAAACACGATCCTTACTACGTCGGCTACACCGGCCGTCAATGGGAGCGCGACTACGGAATCGTCGACGGCCATTGCAATCGCGAAGCCATCGGCACCGTGCTCGGCGGCGTAGTGGGTGGCGTGGTCGGATCGCAGGTTGCGGACGGCGACGACCGTGCGGTCGCGATCGTGCTCGGCACCGTGATCGGCGCCGTAATCGGCCGCCAGATCGGCCGCAACATGGACGAACGGGACCGCGCCTGTGTTGGCCATGCACTCGAGCTGGGTAAGGATGGTCAGAGCGTTCGCTGGCTCAACGATACTACCGGCGTAACTTACGTACTGACGCCCAGCGGAGGCGGGCAGGCTGCGGGAAGCTGCCGTAATTTCGAGCTGCAGATCTCGCGCGCCGGCAAGACCGAGGTGCAACCGAGCCGCGCGTGCCGAACCGGCGATGGCACGTGGCAGATGATGAAGTGAGT
>DATIEU010000044.1:0-10667 GCA_035455565.1 Steroidobacteraceae bacterium
GAAGGAATCCATTACCAGAATGACCGCCCGGGTCATGGACCGCCCGTGTTTCCGTTCATGGCGTCGGCGATTGCAGGGAGAAGAACAGTCCGGCGAGCGTTGCGCTCATGAGGTTGGACAGTGTACCTGCTACCACGGCGCGCAGTCCCATGCGGGCGATGTCCGAGCGCCGATCCGGCGCGAGACTGCCCAGCCCCCCGAGGAGCATGGCGATCGAGGACAGGTTGGCGAATCCGCACAGCGCGAAGGTGACGATGACCTGCGTACGGGGCGCGAGCTGATCGAGCATCCCAACGAAGTTCAGGTAGGCGACGAACTCGTTCACCACGAACTTCTGGCCGATGAGGCTTCCCGCCGCGATCGCATCCTGCCACGGTACGCCGAGCACGAACGCCAGCGGGGCGAGCAACCAGCCGAGAATCTTTTCGAAGGTCAGGCCCTCGATCCCAAACCAGCCGCCAACGCCGCCGAGCATCCCGTTGAGGAGCGCGATCAGCGCAATGAACGCCAGCAGCATCGCGCCCACGTTGAGCGCCAGCATCAGCCCGTCGCGCGCGCCGTTGCCGATGGCTTCGAAGACATTGACTGGCCGGCCGTGATCGCCGTACTGCGCGTCACCGAGCTGCGGATCCCGGTAGTCGGTCTCCGGCATCAGCATCTTGGCCATCAGCAGCCCGCCCGGTGCGCCCATGAAGCTGGCTGTGAGCAGGTACTTCAGATCGACGCCCATGGCTGCGTAGCCCGCCATCACCGCGCCCGCGATCGTGGCCATGCCGACCGTCATCACCGCGAAGAGCTCCGACTGCGTCATGCCGGAGATATACGGGCGCACGACCAGCGGCGCTTCCGTATGTCCAACGAAGATGTTCGCAACCGCGGACATGGACTCGGTGCGGCTGGTCTGCAGCAGCTTGTGCACCCAGCCGCCCAGGATCCTGATCACCCACTGCATGATGCCGAGGTAGTAGAGCGTCGCCATCAGCGCCGCAAAGAACACGATCACCGGCAGCACGTGAAACGCGACGATGACGCTGCCGGGCTTGCGCTCGCCTAACGGCCCGAACAGGAACCGGATGCCGACATTGGCATAGTCGATCACGTTCTGAATCGCGCTCGCGACAGCATTCAGTGCGGTGCCGCCGAACGGTACGTAAAGAATCAACGCGGCCATCGCCACCTGCAGGCCGAAGGCCGTGCCGACGGTGCGATAGTTGATGTGTTTGCGGTCGCTCGAGAGCAGCCACGCCAGCAGGAAGAGCGTCGCGATGCCAACCAGGCTCATGATTATTGTCATCGTTTGCGCCTGTTGCCGAAGAGGATCGGCAATTTACTACACTTCCTCACGAAACGGTCAGCGCGCCAGCTCTCGTTGCAGCTCGCGGGCAATCGCGGCGGCCGGATCGTTTGCGTAGTGCTGCTCGAAATCCACGAGCAGACGACGGGCGAGGGGACGATCGCCGGCGTCGCGCGCGAGCGTGACCAGCCGGATGAGTTCGGCGGCACGTGCAGGACGGAAGTCGGCATCGGCCGCGAGATGACGGCGTGCTACCTTGAGCGCCTGCGAGACACGCTTCGCTTGCAGCAGCCGCGTGATTTCATCCTGCGCAAGCCGGTGCGCGAGCCGGCGATCGGGCCAGAGCAGGAGCCGTTCGCAGAGCCAGTCGAATTCTTCGAAGTCGTAATCGCGCGCGGCGAGCCATTTCTCTGCCGCCTGCCGCGCTTCGGTGCGCGCGCCGCCGCGCCAGTGGCCATAGAGCTCATCGATCACGCGTTCGTGACGCTTGTGCGTGTCGCGGTCCGCGCGCTCGCGGTCGCGTTCCGGCGACTTCCAGGCATCGATGCCGAGCTCGGCGCGCTTCTCGTAAAGCACGCCGCCGATGAGACTGAAGGTTGCGAGGCCGCCGAACATCAGCAACGCCATGGCCAGCGTCAGGTGCAGATCAGTGCCGCGCGCGAACAGGAACCAGGCGAGAGCGAACGGCAAAGCGACCGCCGCGATCATTACGAGGTACTGAAGGCCCAGTATGCGGATGGTCTTCAGAAGAACGCTCGGGTTCACGGCCTCGAACACGCTGCGTGATACGCCCAGGACCGCCACGCAAGCCGGGAGCAGGATGAGTGCCGCTGCGCGTACGACAGAGACCGCCACGCTGCCAACCAACGGTTCCGCAGCGCGCGTGCCCGCATAAAACACCAGGATGATCAGCAGCTGGCCGAGCGGCCGTTGCTCGCTGGCCGGATTCACCATCTCCATCGAGAGCACCGGCGGCTCATCGAATCCGCGCATCGTGGTGTCGAGGACCACGTACGCATACTTGAAGTACCAGGACAGCAGGATGAGCCCGAGCGGAATTCCGAGGAGCCCGGACTTAACTGCGAGCGTCAGCCCGATCGCAAATGAAGCAATGAGAACCAGCGGCGTGGGACGGGCTGGCAGGAACAGCAGCGACAGGTACCTGCGCATGGCGCGCTAGCGTACCTGTACGCCGCCGGAGCCGCGATCTCTAGGGCATCGTGAGTAGTCCGGCGAGCGTCTCCATGCCGCTCCACAGGTTCTGCAGTCGCAGATTCTCGTCCTTGGCGTGCTGGTTGTTGTCGTGGTTCACGATCGAGACCGTGATCGTAGGGACGCCAAGCGCTTCCTCGATGATCGACAGCGGCAGGCTTCCGCCGATGGTCGGCAACAGCACCAGCGGTTTGCGCACGCTCTCCAGCGTCGCGACGATGTGCTTCGCGATCGGCAAATCGAGCGAGGTGCGCGCCGCGTTGTAGCCGCCCGGATTGACCACGACCCGCGCGATTGCTGCATGCTTGAGGCGCAGCTCGGCGTCCGGCTCCGTGTCCGTGACGAAGAAGCCCTGTCGCCGAACGTGCTCGATCACCCGACCGACTGTTTGCTCGCGATCCATCCCCTTGACGAGGCGCACATCGAGGCGCGCGGTAGCAGAAGCCGGAATGGCATTCACGCCTTCCGCGCCGGTGTGTCCGCTCGCGAGCCCATCGATGTTGAGCGCGGGCTGGTTGATACCTTCGAGCCGCGTGCCTTTTCCAAGGACGCGAGCGAGCCCGAGGTCGCGCATTTCCTGCGCGTCGTTGTCCGGAACATTGGCGAGTGCCGCTCTCTCGCCGGGGGTGAGGGGCACGACGCCATCGTAGAAGTGCTCGATCAACACGCGGCCCTCGGCATCTCTCATGGAGGCCACCAGGCGCGCCAGCAGCAGCGCCGGGTTCGGCGCCCAGTTGCCGTAGTGGCCGCTGTGCAGCTCGCGGTTGGCCCCATAGACCGTGATGTCGATGCTTTGTGTGCCACGGGCACCGAACACCAGTGTCGGCCGCCCGCTCGCGTGCTCCGGGCCGTCGCACATCAGCCAGACATCGCCGCGCAGCACCTCGCGATGCGCAGCCAGGTGTTCGCGCAGATGCGGCGAACCCATTTCCTCTTCGCCCTCGAACACGAACTTGAGGTTGGCGCGAGGCTGGATGCCGGCGGCCTTGAGCGCGTCGAGCGCCGCCATCATCGCCATGATCGGCGCCTTGTCGTCCGCTGCAGAACGGGCGTAGATGCGCCATTCCGCCTTGAGCCCGCGACGGCGCTCGTCGACGTTGACTGGTTGACCTGCGAGGTCGAGTCGCGTCGTGCGCAGCAACGGCTCGAACGGCGGCGACGCCCAGTCATCCGCGGCTACCGGCTGACCGTCATAGTGCGCGTAGAACACGTACGTGGCGGATGCGCCCGGCGCGAGCAGCTCGCCGTACACGAGCGGCGAGCTGTTCGGGCTCTCGAGCAAGCGCGGATTGAGACCGCGTGCCCGCATCATGGTGAGCAGGTGCTCGGCGTTACGGCGCACGTTAGGGAGGTCTTGCGAAACGTTGGGGATGCGCAAGAGCTCGAGGTATTCATCGAGAATCTGCTGCTCGTGATCCTGCCGCCAGGCGCGGGCGGCATCCGCGGCCGGATTGGCTTGCGCATCACCCGCGCTCTGTAGCAGCCCGGCAAGGAAAATGATCGCGGTGAGCGTGCCCGATGAATGCTTGTCGTAACTCATGCGGCCCGCGACTTCGCCGCATGACCGTGCAGCTCGCCAAGATGATCGGCATCGTGCTGAACCATGAGCTCGGCGAGGCGGGCGAGGGTGAGCGGCGCGCCTTCGAAAATGCCGCTCCACGACCAGCGATGCGGCGGGAGCGTTCGCAGGATCTCGAGTGATTGCTGTCGCGCCGCGGCGAACTGCGCGAGCGCCGGCTCGAGATCGAGCGTGAGGTAGGCGCGCTCGACCGCCAGCCGGTCGCCGTCGATGCTTGGCAGGATCGGCGTCGGCTCGTCGAGAATGCTGCGCAGGCGCGCGAGCCAACCCTCGCATTCGATGTCGCGCAAGTGCCAGGCGACTTCGATCGGAGCAAACACCTCGGGGGCGGGACGTACGCGCAACTTGCCGTCCGGCGATTCGCGCAGCGCACGCTCCAGGGCCTGCGGTGTCGCGGCGAGCCGTTCGAACAGGGCAACACAATCCTTGGGTTCCATTGAACGCCTCCCCTCAGGAACGCACGCCGTCGATCATGAGATGCACGCCCAGCCCTCCGAGCATGACGGCCGAGAGACGATGCGGCCAGCTTCGATAGCGCGGCGCATCGTGCAACCAACGTCCGAAACGCGCTGCCGTAATCGCGTACGCCACGTTCACGAGTGTCCCACACACGATGAAACACAGGCTCAGGAACAGCAATTGCGGCACGAGCGGTGCCGCGGGCTCGACGAATTGCGGCAGGAACAGCAGGAAGAAGAGTGCCACCTTGGGGTTGAGCACGTTGGTGACGAAGCCCTGGACCGCCACCTTGGCTACGCGCTCCGCGCGAGGCTCCTCTTTCAGCTGCACCGGTCCCGCCCGCCAGGCAGTCGCGGCGAGCCACAGCAGGTAGAAGGCGCCCGCCACTTGCAGGAGCCTGGCGAGCGGCGGCCACGCATTGAGTAACGCAGCCGCACCGAATGCCACGAGCAGCGCATGCACGAGAATGCCGACCGAAATGCCGAGGGCGGCGGCGACACCGGTGCGCTCCGAGCCGCCGAGCGACTTCGAAACAACGAACATCACGTCCTGGCCGGGCGTCAGGTTCAATGCGAGTGTCGCCGCAAGAAACACGGGCAGCTGATCGAAGGGGAGGGTCATGTGGGATCGGCTCGCCCGCCGCCGCGCGGCACGCGACTCATGGCCAGGTAGAGATTGTCGAGGGCTTCGGCGCTGCGGCGCAGTCGCTCCTCGTCGTCGTCCGTGCTGCGCGCGACACCGTTGAGCAGTTGCCCGACGCCGGCGGTTTCCGGTCGCTCGTAGCGCTGATCCTTGAGATCGAGGTCGTGAATGATCTCGCCGATTGCACGCAGCGCCGGATCCGGTCGGCCGAGTTGATCGAGCAGCACCTCGAAGGTGCAGCGCTCGGCATCGTGCGTGAACTCGGCTTCGTACATGTCGAAACGCACTTCGCCGGGCCGCGGCCGATAGTGCCGCTCGGTGACGAACTTGAAGTGCGCATCGCGATCGATCGAGCGCAGGATGAGCCACGCGCTCGCCATGCGATCGACGTGGACGTGGGCGCGCGTCACCCAGACCTTGCCGCGTAATGATTTCGCGCCGCGTTTGTTGACCGGCACCTCTTCGGCCTCATCGGCTCGTGGGGACCGCGCCTCGAGCGTACGCAGCAGGGAATGCACTTGTTCGCGACCGTTGGATTGGAAGAAGTCGATTGCCTCGATCGCCTTCAAACGCTCGCGCTGCCGTGCGGCCTGCGCGAGGACTTCCGCCGCATCGAGCGGATCGCGTTTGCGTTCGGCCGCCGTGAGCAGTGCCTGGACCTCGCGTGCCAGCTCCGCATAGTCCTCTTCGCGCGCGCGTTCGAAGAGCGCGCGGATGTCGCCATCGGTGAGCCCTTCGACAGCGCGCGATTCGAGGATCAGGCCCTCGCCGCCGAGCTCGCGGATCTCGCGCAGGATCCACTCGAAATCCTCGAGCGCGGCATCGGTGCCGGGCAACCAATAGAGTGCGTTCTTGAAGGAAACCGCTCCGACCTTCTGCAGCCGCCGCCAGACTTTCACGCGGGCGTAGGCCGGCTGGGCGGGGAGGGCGAAAGCGAGTGTCAGCCAGCGTGTGCTGCTGTCGGTCATGGACGGCGTATCAGTGCCTGAGATACGGTCGTTGCTCGCGATTCTATATTGGTGATACAGAAGTATCAACGATGGGACGGGCTGGTATTCGTCGGGCCGCGCCAGCGACGCATTGCTGCTAACCTGCGCGTCCGTGCTGGATCCGAGGTGAATCCGTGACGACACGCCGCTGGTTGATTGCCCTCCTTTGCACGCTCGCGATCGCGTGCGCAACGACCGAACAGCCTGCCACTGATACCTACGACCTGATTCTGCGCGGCGGCACCGTCTACGACGGCTCCGGCAATGAGCCGGTAGTCGCGGACGTCGCGATCCGCGGCGATCGCATCGCCAAGGTGGGCGATCTGCGCGGCGCGGGCGCGGAGACGACGCTCGACGTCGCCGGTCGCGCGATCGCGCCGGGGTTCATCAACGTGTTGTCGTGGTCACCGGAATCGCTCATCGCCGATGGCCGCTCGCAGGGCGAGATCCGCCAGGGCGTGACGCTCGAGATCTTTGGCGAGGGCGAATCGATGGGCCCCTTGAACCCCATGATGAGGGCCGACGCGCTCAAGCAGCAGGGCGATATCCGCTATCCGATCGAATGGACCACGCTCGCCGAATACCTCGACTGGCTCGTGGCGCGCGGCGTGTCCACCAATGTGGCCTCGCTGATCGGCGCCACCACCGTACGTATCCATGAAGTGGGCTACGACAACAAGGCGCCCACGGCCGAGCAACTCGGTCGCATGAAGGCGTTGGTGGACAGGGCCATGCAGGAAGGCGCGCTAGGCGTCGGCGCGTCGCTCATCTACGTGCCGGCGAGCTTTTCCTCGACCGAAGAACTCATCGAGCTCTGCAAGGTGGCCGCGAAATACGACGGCATCTACACCGCGCACATCCGCAGCGAGGGGCAAGGGCTGCTCGAGGCGATCGATGAGACGGTGCGCATCGCGCGTGAGTCGGGCATCCGTGCCGAGATCTACCACCTCAAGGCCTCGGGCGAGATGAACTGGCCGAAGATGGCGCAGGCGATCGAGCGCATCGAGAAGGCGCGTCATGCCGGCGTGCATCTCACCGCCGACATGTATCCGTACATCGCCGGAGCGACGGGCCTCGATGCGGCAATGCCGCCGTGGGTGCAGGAAGGCGGGCTCGATGCGTGGGTCGAGCGCCTCAAGCAACCCGAGGTGCGCGCGCGGGTCGCGAAAGAGATGCGCACGATTTCACCCGACTGGGAAAGCCTGTATGAGGGCGCTGGAAATCCGTCGCGGCTGCTGTTCATCGGCTTCCGCAATCCCGCGCTCAAGCCGCTTACCGGCAAGACGCTCGCGCAAGTGGCGGAGATGCGTGGCAAGTCGCCCGAGGAAACGGCGATGGACCTCGTGGTCGAGGATCACTCGCGCGTTGACACGGCGTACTTCCTGATGTCGGAAGAAAACGTGCGGCTGGGCCTGCGCCAACCCTGGGTCAGCATCGGCTCCGATGCGCCTTCGATGGCGCCCGAGGGTGTATTTCTCGAGAAGAGCACGCACCCGCGCGCATACGGGGCCTTTGCGCGCTTTCTCGGCCATTACGCGCGTGACCAGAAACTCGTGCCGCTGGCCGACGCCATCCGGCGCATCACGCGCCAGCCCGCCGAGAATTTCCGGCTCGAGCATCGTGGTTGCCTCGAGACCGGCTGCTTCGCGGATGTCGTGGTCTTCGATCCTGCCACGATCATCGATCACGCAACCTTCGAAAAGCCGCACCAGTACGCGACCGGCGTGCAGCACGTGTTCGTGAACGGCGTGCAAGTGCTGAAGGATGGCGAGCACACCGGCGCCAAGCCGGGACAGGTAGTACGCGGGCCGGGCTATCGCGGTGGACGCATGAAGATTCCTGAGACGCCCGATCCCGCGGCGCGCGCCTTCAACCAGTAGCGTTACCCCTGGATCGCTGCGCGTAGTTCTTCGCGGGCGGCGAATCCCGCTTCCAGCTCCCAGCAATTGATCACGGCGAGTCGAAAGCCGCCGGGCGGCATCGCGTGCTGCTCCGCCGGGCGATCGGCATGAAAGGTAATCTGCACGCTGGAGATGGCGGCACGTGACAACAGCGTGTCGATCAACTCGCGGGGCGGATGACGATAGCGAGAGCCATGTGGCCCCCAGAGCACGACGCTGAAACCGTCGCGCCGGTCGCTATCGTCATGGCGCCATTCACCGCGCGCATGCAGAGCGACCACTGCGCCGACCCAGGTATCGCCGCCATAAAGATCCGGCCATTGGTCGGCGAAGCGCAGGTGGCACTCCATGATGCGTCCGCCGATGGTTTCGAGGTTCACCATCCCCGTGTAACCGCGCAGGTGCCGATGCAGCCACGCTCCGAGCTGGTCTTCGAGCGCGGGGCGCGATGCGGCGAATACCTTCCAGAAGTCGAACGTTCCCTCGCCGCTCGAGACGCCGTGGGCATGCCGCCACCACGACGCCTGCCCGTCGATCACGGCAGCGTCCGTGCTCAGGTGCTCCCCTTCGAGAAGCGTCATCCACAGGTGCCCCGGTGTGAGCGCCCGGTGATATTCCTCGGCTGAGCGGATCACGCGACTGCCGATGGCCATCCCCTTGAGGTTGTAGATCGGCTTGCTGAACACCGGGTAGCGGGTGGGCGGCACGCCGTGCGGGCCGTGCTCGAGGCCCTGGGTGGCACAGATCGCGAGCTTGTTGAACACCCAGCGATGCGCGGGAAAGAGCCGCCAGGATTCGGGATCGTCGGTTGGAACGATCACCTCGGGCGGGCAGGGCACGCGCTCGAAATACTGTTCGCGCCACGGATCGCATTCGAGGATCGGCATGGTCACTTTTCGCCATGATTGATCGGCGTCGCGCCCATTTTGCATCACCGCCGCCATTCTTTTGCACGCTGAAATGCATCCTCGAGGAGGCCCACCGGGCCTCGAACATCCGCAACTTGCTCGAGGAGGCAACATGAAGACTCTCATCGCTACCGCGGGGCTCGTCGCCCTCGGCGTATCTGGAGCTGCCGGCGCCGCCGAAAAAGCCCCGAAGGAAGAGACCATCGGGGTCATGAGCGGCCTGGTTGTCGGTGCCGCAGCCGGCGGCCCGATCGGCGCAATCGTCGGAGCGGCCGTGGGCGCCATGCTGGGCGACCGTTATCACGTTCAGAAAGAAAACGCGGCACTGCTCGAGGAGCACTTGCGCGACTCGGACCAGGCGCTCGCCGCCACTGCCGCCGAGCTCAAGAGCTCGCAGGAACAGCTGGCCGCTTCGAAGGAACAGATTGCGGCGCTGACCGAGGAGGTCCGCTCCCAGCCCGTGCCGCCATCCGTGCAGAAGACGCTCCGCGGCGAAATCATGTTTCGCACCAACGATGCGACTCTGAGCGCCGACACCAGCGAGTATCTCGGCGAGCTGGCTCAGCTCCTGACGATTGCGCCGGGCATCGTCGTGAAGGTGGATGGCTACGCGGATCCGCGTGGCACCGAGGGCGAGAACCTGGCGCTCTCCGAGAAGCGCGCCGCGTCCGTCCGCGAAGCGCTGCTCGCCGGCGGAATCGCCGAGGACCGCATCATGGTGGTCGCGCACGGCGAGGACGGCTCCGGCACCCAGGAAGGCGATGTCGACGGCTATGCGCTCGACCGACGCGTGGTCATCACGATCGGCACAGCCGACTCACAAGTGGCGCTCAGCCAGGATGCGCCATGAGGCTCACGGAGCTCGGGGTGCGCGCCGTGGCGCCCCCGCTTGACAACGCGACAGCGTCGGCGAGACGCTCACCCGCGATCCCGAGCTCCGACCCCCGAGCCTCCCATGAACGCCAATTCTTCCCGGATCATTTCCTTCGGAAACCCGATTCCTCCGCAGCACACGACACCTGCGCCCGAACGCTTGTTGTCCGGAGAGCCGGAACAAACGATCTGGAATCACTACGCGGATGCGAGCGAGCAGTTCTTCGCGGGCGTGTGGTCGAGCACGCGCGGCAAGTGGCGCGTGCAGTACACGGAGAACGAGTTCTGCCACCTGGTCGCAGGTGCCGTGGTCGTGACCAGCGACCAGGGCGAACGCTGGGAGTTCTGGGCCGGCGACAGTTTCGTCGTCCCGGCGGGCTTTGCCGGGACATGGGAAGTGATCGAGGACTGCCGCAAGCTCTACGCCATCTTCGAGCCGCGTTGAGCCCGACATTGCCTGCTTCATCCTGAAGCAGGCGGCGCGCCAGCACGGGTCTGCGCGCGGCGGTGAGAGCGTTCACGACGGTGCATGCCGGCGGTGTCGCGCTCACATCAGGTGCACGCGCACTGCTTCATGCGCTCGTAACACGCTTCATGGAACCTTGGCGCGCCGAGAATTCCCATGGCACGGATTCTGCAAATCTTCTGCGCCATGGACACTCGTGGGCGCACGCGCCGCCTCACTTGCAATTTTCAACCTGACCTCCCCCCTCTTGGTCAGGGCGCTCCCCCCGCGCAAGCGGGGGAGCGTTTCTCAAGACATCGATGTTCTTTCTGTACAACAGCCGGACCACGGCTTTGCGCCGTGCC
>DATIEU010000045.1:0-8348 GCA_035455565.1 Steroidobacteraceae bacterium
GCCGCCGATCGCAACGAGTCGACGACGACACGCACGCGCGCACTGGCCGCCGCGGCCGGAGATGGTGCCTCGGATACATCGCGACGCCGCAAGGTGGACGCCGAATCGACCGCGGAGCTCGCAGGTCTCTCGGCCGAAGAAATGGATCTCGACCTCGATCGTCTCGAGGCGGCCCTGCAGAGCGACACTATCAAGCATCCCCGCAAAGGATCGACGGCCGAGCACAAGTTCTCCGACGACGTGTTCGGCACGGACACTGCGACCGACCTCGATCTCGATGTCGGCGAGGTCAAACGCGACCGCGATCGCGAACCGACAAGCACCGCGCGCATTCCGGCCGACGAGATGGGCCTGCCCGAGCTCGAGCCGGTCACGATGAGCGAGGTCGGCACCAAGCTCGACCTGGCCCGGGCTTACATGGACATGGGCGATCCGGAAGGCGCGCGCAGCATTCTGGAAGAAGTGCTGACGGAAGGCTCTGCGACCCAGAAACAGGAAGCGCAGCGCCTGATCGATTCGCTACCCGGCTGAGGGCCCGGTCGCACGCTCCCACATGTCCGCCACGTCGCGCTGGGCGGTTGGCCTCGAGTACGACGGCAGCGCCTACGCAGGCTGGCAAACGCAGGAATCGGCGCCCTCTATCCAGGCGGTGGCCGAGCAGGCCTTCGCGAGCGTCGCCGATCAGCCAGTGAGCCTCACCGCAGCGGGCCGCACCGATGCCGGTGTCCACGCGCTCCAGCAGGTCGCCCACTTCGACGCCACGGCGACGCGCAGCGCCCGCTCCTGGGTGTACGGCGCCAACACGCAATTGCCGCCCGACGTCGCGGCCTTGTGGGCCGTCCAGGTCCCTGAGACCTTTCACGCGCGTTACTCGGCGCTCTCGCGGACCTACCGCTACGTGATTCTGAACAGAGGCACGCGGCCCGCCCTGGGCCGCGACCGGGTGTGCTGGATGCACGCGGCGCTCGATCACGAACGGATGGCGCGAGCCGCAGTGCACCTGGTCGGTGAGCACGATTTCTCCGGCTTCCGCTCTTCCGAGTGCCAATCGCGCACGCCGATCCGCCGCGTGGAAGGGATCGACGTTCGCCGCGAGGGTCCGTACGTCATCATCGAGGCGCGCGCCAACGCCTTCCTGCACCACATGGTGCGCAACATCGCGGGCGTACTGATCCAGATCGGCCGCGGTGAGGCCGAGGTCGACTGGGCGCGCGAGGTCCTCGAGGGTCGCGATCGGCGCCTCGGCGGCGTGACGGCACCAGCCGGCGGGCTCTATCTCGTCGGCGTCACCTACCCAACCGAGCTCGGCGTGCCAGTCACGCACGATTCGGCCGCTCATCGGCCTTCGTTTATGATGCCGCACGAACCCTAGGCCCCATCCGTCTGGAGCCCCATGTCCTGGTTCGAAAAGATCATGCCCTCGCGGATCAAGACCGAGCGGCGCACCCGCTCGGTTCCGGAGGGCCTGTGGAGCAAATGCCCCGCCTGCGATGCGGTGCTGTATCGCGCCGAGCTCGAGCGCAACATCCACGTGTGTCCGAAATGCGGACATCACCAGCGCGTGGGCGCCCGGGAACGGTTGCTCAAGTTTCTCGATCCGGGCTCCGCGAGCGAGCTCGCCTCGAACATCGAGCCCGACGATCCGCTCAAGTTCCGCGACAGCAAGCGCTACCGCGACCGCCTGGTCGCAGCCCAGAAGTCGACCGGCGAAAAAGACGCGCTCATTGTCATGGCCGGCACGCTCAAGGGCCTCGAGGTCGTGGCCGCCGCATTCGAGTTCCGTTTCATGGGCGGCTCGATGGGGGCGGTGGTTGGCGAGCGCTTTGTGCGCGCGGTGGAGCACTGCCTGGAGCATCGCATGCCGCTCGTGTGTTTTTCGTCGAGTGGCGGTGCGCGCATGCAGGAGGCGCTCTACTCGCTCCTGCAGATGTCGAAGACCAGCTCGGCATTAGCCCGGCTGGCCAGAGCGGGGCTGCCGTTCATTTCCGTGCTCACCGACCCGACGACCGGCGGCGTGTCCGCCAGCCTCGCGATGCTGGGCGATATCAACATCGGCGAGCCCCGGGCGCTCATCGGTTTTGCGGGCCCGCGCGTCATTCAGCAGACGGTACGCGAGACGTTGCCCGAGGGCTTCCAGCGCAGCGAGTTCCTGCTCGAGCATGGCGCCATCGACATGATCGTCGACCGCCGGGATCTGCGCGATCGCATCGCATCGCTCCTCAGGTTGCTCATGGCGAAGCCGGCAGCGACGGCGTGAGCAAGCGCACCGGCCAACAGGCCGGCCCGGCAGTTTCGTGAGATTCGCGACGCTCCAAGAGTGGCTCGATTGGCAGGAGCAGCTGCACCCCCGCACCATCGACCTTGGGCTCGAGCGGGTGCGCGCGGTGGCCGACCAGTTGCGGCTGCGCACCTTCGGTTGCCCGGTCATCACGGTTGGGGGCACGAACGGCAAGGGATCGTGCGTCGCTTTGCTCGAAGCGCTGCTTGCGGCTGGGGATCGTCGGGTCGCGACGTTCACTTCGCCACACCTCGTGCGCTACAACGAGCGCATTCGCCTCGCCGGGCGCGAAGTCACCGATGCGGAGCTGATCGCGGCCTTCGAACGCATCGATGAAGTGCGCGGCGACACGAGCCTGACCTTCTTCGAGTTCAATACCCTCGCAGCGCTGCACCTCTTTCAACAGGAGCAGTTCGATGCCGTGCTGCTCGAAGTGGGTCTCGGGGGGCGTCTCGACGCGGTCAATATCGTCGATGCCGACGTGGCGGTGCTCACCTCGGTGGGCCTCGATCACTGCGACTGGCTCGGCCCGACGCTCGAGCATATCGGTCGCGAGAAGGCAGGCATCTTTCGCGCACACCGGCCCGCGGTGCTCGGTGAGGCAGTCATGCCGCAGTCGGTGTACGAGGCGGCGCGTGCCTTGGGAACGGAGCTGAGGCTCCCGGGCATCGACTACCGCTACACGATCGAAGGGGCGCGGTGGCATTGGCATGGCCGCGGACTGACCTTCAACGACTTGCCGTTGCCGCAGCTGGCCGGGCGTCAGCAGGTCGGCAATGCAGCGACCGCCCTGGCGGCAATCGGGGAAGTGCGCGAGCGTTTGCCGCTGTCTTCGGAGCAGGTGACGACGGGTCTACGCGAGGTGCGGTTGCGTGGCCGCTTCGAGGTCGTGGGCGGGAAGCCCGAGTGGATCCTCGACGTGGCACACAACCCGGCCGCGGCCGAGGTGCTTGCCCGAAACCTGCGCGAACGGCCACGGTCGGGGCGCACGCTGGCGATCGTCGGCGTCCTGGCCGACAAGGATGCGGCTGGTGTCGTGCAGCCACTGCTGCCGGAGGTGGACACGTGGATCGCGACGAGCCTGGTCGGTGCACGTGGCGCTACGGCCGCTGAACTCAAGCAGCGCCTGGGCGCGCCCGCCGCCGGCTGGCACGAGGCCGCGACCGTCACACACGCTTGCGAGCTCGCCATGAGCCTCGCGGCTGCTGCGGACCGCATCGTGGTCTTCGGGTCCTTTCACACCGTCGGGCCCGCGATGGAATGGCTGGCACGACCGGCTGTGTCCTCCGCTATACTCGCGCGCCCGCAGTTCGGTTAGCCCGCATGGAGACGCGCGTCAAAGAACGACTGATCGGCGCCGTCATCCTGGTGGCGTTGATCGTTGCACTCGTGCCCGAGATCCTCTCGGGCCCGCATGAGTCTACGGATGACGACTCGGCCGCCGGTTCCGAACAGTCCGTGCGGACCTACACCGTCGATCTCGAGGCACCTGATTCACCCGCCCAGACTCCGTCAACCACTGTGCCACCGCCCGTTATCACCTCGCCCGAGGAGCCGGCTGCCACGCTGGAGAAGTCGAGCGAGCCGAGCGATCTCCCGGAGTTCGTTGCGACGGTTCCCGCGCCGGCGCCGGAAACGCAGACCGCGAATCCATCCCGCACGGAGCCGCCCGCCAGTACGACGTCGACGACGGGCTGGGCTGTGCAGCTGGGCAGCTTCTCCAACGCGGAGAACGCCGAGCGCCTGGCGCGCGAATTGCGCAGGGATGGCTACAAGGCCTTCGTCTCGCCCTACCAGTCGAGCGGTCAAAAACGGCTGCGTGTACGTGTGGGCCCGGAACAGGATCGAGCGCGAGCGGACCAGTTGGCGAAGCGGTTGCGTCGCGACGGGCATCCAGGGACCGTCGTCGAGCATCCCTAAGGTTTTCCCTGCGGCGGTCCGCCTTTACCACGCCGCGGTCGATTCCGTTAGAATGCGCGCGCCCAAACTCCGGGGAACTGTCAGCCAGGCATGAACGGCGCGGACTGGATCATCATCGCAATTGTGGTGATTTCGTGCCTGATAGGCGTGTGGCGCGGATTCATGCGCGAGGCCATCTCGCTGGCAACCTGGATCATCGGTTTGTGGCTCGCCTGGACCTTCTCCTCTTCCGTCGAGCCGATGCTTGGCGGCCTGCTGTCCGGGCCGCAGGTGAAAGTCTGGGTCGCGCGTCTCATCATCCTCGTGCTCGTGGTGCTCGCCGGCAACCTGGTCGGCTTCATCGTGACCCGCGCGGTGCGCTATTCACCCTTCGGCGTCGCCGACCGGCTGCTCGGCGTATTGTTCGGCCTGCTGCGCGGTGGGCTCCTCATCGGAATCGGCGTGATCCTGGGCGAGTTGCTCGAGCTCGACGGCGAGCCCTGGTGGAAGGAGTCGGCCCTGTTGCCCTACACGGACTTTCTCGGCGACTGGGTGCGTGCGTTGGTCAACGAAGTCCAGGACATCTGAAATGTGCGGCATCGTGGGAATTGTCGGGACGTCGCCGGTCAATCAGCGCATCTATGACGCGTTGACGGTGCTTCAGCACCGCGGTCAGGACGCCGCCGGCATCGTCACCTCGGCCGAGGGCGAGCTGTTCCAGCGCAAGGGCAGCGGCCTGGTACGCGATGTATTTCAGGAGCGGCACATGCTGCAGCTCCGCGGCAACGTGGGAATCGGGCACGTGCGCTACCCGACAGCCGGGAGTGACCGCGCGTTCGAAGCGCAGCCCTTCTATGTCAACGCGCCGTACGGCATCTGCCTCGCGCACAACGGCAATCTGACCAACGCCTCCGAGCTCGCCGAGGTGCTGATTCGCGAAGATCGGCGCCACCTCAATACCGAGTCCGACTCCGAGGTGTTGCTGAACGTTTTTGCCTCGGAGCTGCAGCGCGTCGGTACGCCGCGGATCACGCCGGCGGACGTATTCGCGGCCTTGAGCGCGGTCTATCGGCGCTGCCGCGGCGGCTACGCCGTGGTGGCCATGATCATCGGGCACGGCATCCTCGGCTTTCGCGATCCGCATGGCATTCGCCCACTGGTGCTCGGCAAGCGCGACAGCAACAAGGGCTCCGAGTACATGCTCGCCTCCGAGAGCGTGGCGCTCGACATGCTGGGCTTCGAGCTGGTGCGCGACGTTGCGCCGGGCGAGGTGGTGTTCATCGACGAGCAGGGTCGGCTCTATGCGCAGCAGTGCGTCGCCGGCGCGCGCCATACGCCCTGCATTTTCGAGTACGTGTATTTCGCACGCCCCGACTCGATCATCGACAACATTTCGGTGTACAAGTCGCGCCTGCGCATGGGTGAGAAGCTCGCGGAGCAGATCCGCCGCGACCGGCCGCAACACGATATCGACGTCGTCATTCCGATCCCGGACACCAGCCGCACCAGCGCGGTGCAAGTGGCGCAGCTCCTCGGCGTCAAATACCGCGAAGGCTTCATCAAGAATCGCTACATCGGTCGCACCTTCATCATGCCTGGGCAGGAGCTGCGCGAGAAATCGGTGCGCAGCAAGTTGAACGCAATCGATCTCGAGTTTCGCGGCAAGAACGTGCTGCTGGTGGACGATTCGATCGTCCGCGGCACCACCTCGGCGCAGATCATCGACATGGCGCGTGAGGCCGGGGCTCGCAAGGTGTATTTCGCCTCCGCAGCACCACCGGTACGCTTCCCGAATGTGTATGGCATCGACATGCCGGCCGCCTCGGAACTGGTGGCCGCAAAGCGCACGATCGAGGAGGTTCGCCAGGTGATCGGCGCGGACTGGCTGATCTACCAGAGCCTCGACGACCTCGTTCATTCGGTGCGCCACGACAACGCCAAGATCGAGGAATTCGATACTTCCTGTTTCTCCGGCGAGTACGTGACCGGCGACGTGACGGCGCAATACCTCGAGAGACTGCAGAGCGAGCGCTCGGACGAGGCGAAGGCGCGCCGGCGCAGCGAACGCCGCCGCCGGCTGAGAGCAATCTAGAGCGCAGGGGTCGAGCGGCCCCGCGGGTGCGAGACAGGGGATGACGGCCAGCACCTTCGGCGAGCGTGCACTGAAGTTCTACAAGAACCTGCAAACACCGCGCAGGCTTCCCAAGGGAATCGGTGTAATGAATCCCTACCGCGATGCCCGCGTGTGGGGCTACGTTACCGAGTTCTGCCGGCGGTACTACGCGGACAATGTGCCGCGAACCCTGGTGTTCGGGATCAACCCGGGGCGCTTCGGTGGCGGCGTCACGGGCGTCATGTTCACCGATCCCGTGGCGCTCGATTCGATCTGCGGGATTCGCAACGATCTCGTGAAGCGACGCGAGACCTCGTCAGAGTTCGTATACGACTTCATCGCGCACTATGGTGGCGCACAACGCTTCTACCGCGAATTCTTCCTTACCGCCGTCTCGCCGCTGGGTTTCGTTCGCGACGGGCTCAACTACAACTACTACGACGACCCGCGGCTGCTGGCGAGACTGCGTCCGTTCATCTTGCACACCCTGAACGCGCAAGTGGCGCTCGGAGCCTGCCGTGGAGCGGCGATCCTGCTCGGCTCGGGCGCGAACCTGAAGTTCTTCACCGCGCTCAACCAGGAGCATGGTTTCTTTCGCCAGCTCATTGCCCTCGATCATCCGCGCTTCATCATGCAGTACCGCCGCAAGCGCGTGACCCAATATCGGCACGAATATGCCCAGGCATTCGTCGCGGCGCGCGCGGCGTGTCACTAGGTTTCCGTATGCCTCACCAACGGCACTGGCCATCGTTCCATGAGTGACGAGCGGCGCCGGATGCTGCTGCACATTTTCGAGCGCGCGCTGGCAGCGGTGAACGGACGCAGCCGCGTTCGCGAAACGCTGACGTTGATGACGCGTGCCGGTCGCTGGCGTGGCGTGGCCATCGGCAAGGCGGCCTCCGCCATGACGCTCGGTGCACTCGATATCCTCGGGGATAGTCTCGAGCGCGTGCTGGTGATTTCCAAGGACCAGCACTTCGATGCGGAGCTCCTCGACGCGCCGCGGGTCGGTTGCTTCACCGCCGGACATCCGCTGCCCGATGAGCGCAGTCTCCAGGCCGGCGAGCAGGTGCTCTCATTTGTGCGCAAGACCCCGCGTGACGAGACGCTCCTGTTCCTGATTTCGGGCGGTGCCTCGAGCCTGGCAGAAGTGCTGCCAGCCGGCATGTCGCTCGAGGACCTGCGCAAGTTCAACCATTGGGCGCTCGCGAGCAGTCACGACATCGGCGCGGTCAATGCGGTTCGCCGGCGCCTGTCGATGATCAAGAATGGCGCGCTGCTCGCGGAGTTGCAGGGACGCCCGACGGTCGCGCTCTATATTTCCGATGTCCCGGACGATGACCCGGCGATCATCGGCTCCGGACTGCTGAGTGAGCCACGCGACTTCCCATTGCCCGAGAACCTGCCGTTCTGGATCGCGCGGCTCTTGCGCCCGCTCCCGGCCACTCCGCCGGGCGCCGCGGGCGTGTCTCATCACGTGATCGCGACCCTCGAGGATGCCGTGCAAGCGGCTTGTGTGGCGGGCGAATCACTGGGCCTGCGCGTGGAACGCCAACGGGGACGTTTCCGCGGAGACGCGACCGAACTCGCCACACGGTTCTGCCACGAGCTGGCGCTGAGCGAGGGCGCACTGCAGGTCTGGGGAGGGGAATCCACCGTGCGGCTGCCCCGGAGGTCCGGCCGCGGCGGGCGCAATCAACATCTGGCATTGGCTGCCGCGCGCCTCCTGGTCGTGCACGATGATCTGACGCTGCTCGCGGCGGGCACCGACGGTAGCGACGGGCCGACCGACGACGCCGGCGCCATCGTCGACAGCACCACGGTCGAGCGGGGCACGCTCGGAGGCTTCGATGCCGACGATTGCCTCGTCAGGGCCGATTCCGCTCGTTTCCTGGAGGCTGCCGGCGACCTGCTGCACACCGGCCCCACCGGCACCAACGTCGGCGACCTCGTGCTCGGGCTGAAAGGGAGTGTGACCAACATCACATTCGCTGCGCGGCCACCGATGTGATTGAATGCGGCGGGCGCTGATCGCCCGAGGGAGCATGTCGATCAAGG
>DATIEU010000046.1:0-2164 GCA_035455565.1 Steroidobacteraceae bacterium
GTTCCCGACGCAGCGTCATACGCACCGATCACGATCCTCGTCGACGAGCGCGCTGATGGTGTGCACCTGTCGTACGACTCCATGGCGAGTCTTATCGCTCCGTACGACAGCGAGCCAGCTCTCGCCGTTGCCCGGGAGCTCGACCTGAAGATCGTGTCACTGCTCGAAGCGGCGGCGCGGTGACAGAGCGAGTCGCGGCGGCGGTCCAATTGCGGCGCCGTTTCTTGGCCAGCGCGGCGATGACGCACATGCTCAAATGATGGCGAAAGGAGCACCATGATCTTTGACGCGGTCGGCAGCGCACCTAGTGACCATCCGATAGGTTCGAGCTCAAGGAACCTCGTGTGCGCGGAGATAGCGGCGGGTAACGAGCGGACCGCGAGCCTGCTCGAACTGCCAGGGTTAGCTGCATGGGTGCATTCGGTGCCTGTGGGGCCAGTTGATGCGGGCGGCGATGTCCACTACGTATCGCTGTGTCCTAGCTGCATCGTCGCGCGGATCGCGCTTGCCGACGTGAGCGGCCATGGACAGGCAGTAGCCGCGCTCGGCGAGAAGCTTCGAGAGCTCATGGAGCGGCACCTGCGGGAGTTGGCACAAGTCGGGTTGATGCGAGAACTCAATCAGGCGGTTCGAGAAGAACTCGGCGACGTGCACTACGCTACGATGGTCGCGGTCGGCTGGCACAGCCGCCGGGGGTTGCTTGTAATGACGAACGCGGGACACCCCCCACCGCTCTGGTACCGTGCCTCGCGTCAGAAATGGAGCTGGCTTGAGACGCGACGCGCCAGCGAGCGAGATCGGCCGGCCGGCGTTCCGCTCGGCCTGCTCCCCGACATCAACTATGACCGCACAGTTTTCAAGCTGCAGTCCGGCGATCTTGTCGTGTTGTACAGCGATGGGGCCTCCGAGACTACCAGTCCAGCTGGAGATGAACTGGGTCGTGACGGACTCATGAGCATCGCTCGTGGTCTCGACGCTAGGTCGGCCGAAGCATTCGGTGCTCAGCTCACCGCAGCGCTTGGTGCCTTTCGGGCAGGCGGAGAGCCTCTCGACGATCAAACGATCATCGTGCTGAGGAGAAACGACGTCTGATGGTGCCTTGGTCCGACAACGCTGTCGCGTTAGTGTCGCGCCCTCAGCGCTGTGTCCTCTTCAGCACGTCCCCGCAGCGTGCCGGCCCGACGCTGTTAGATGCGGTCCGCAAATAGTTGCACCGCCTGCCAGCGTCAATCGTCAGCGCCTCTCGTCCCGCCAACCGACACCAAAGTATCGACGACACCATCGTCCAATAGATTCACCTCCCCGCATCTGGTGTGATGGGGTCCGTGCTTGTTGTGTATCGCAGCCGAATGAATCGGGCTTACGCAACGGACAGTCCTCAGGAAGGGAATCCACAATGACCCGACTCGAACACGGGATGCATACGGCGACCGTCCACACCATGCGTGGTCGGGACGGCGTGTCTCGCATCGCCTGGCGCAGCTTACTTGCGACAATAGGAGGCGCCGTCGGCGTCGTCCTCCTCGCCGCGCCCTGCTACGCTCAGGCGGCTGCGACGGGCAGGGCCGAGACCTCCGTCGGCCTTCCCTCGGCGGAGCGTGGCGGAGCGACCGAACACGGCAATGCGATCCGCCCCTTCCGTATCAACGTGCCGGAAGAGGCACTCCTCGACCTCCGGCGACGGGTGGTGGCGACGCGATGGCCCGAGCGCGAGACCGTCACGGATCAATCGCAAGGTGTGCAGCTCGCGAAGATCCAGCCACTCATCCAGTACTGGGGAACCGACTACGACTGGCGTAAGGCGGAGGCGAAGCTGAATGCCCTGCCGCAGTTCGTGACGACGATCGACGGGGTCGATATCCAGTTCGTCCATGTCAAGTCTCGTCATCCCAACGCCATGCCGCTGATCATGACGCATGGCTGGCCCGGCTCGATCTTCGAGCTCCTCAAGGTGGTCGGTCCGCTGACGGATCCCACGGCCTACGGTGGACGTCCGGAAGACGCCTTCGATCTTGTTATGCCGACGCTGCCCGGGTACGGTTTCTCAGGCAAGCCGCAGGGCAGTCCGTGGGGCCCCGACCGCATGGGACGCGCTTGGGACGCGCTGATGCAGCGCCTCGGATACACGCGCTACGTGTCGCAGGGCGGTGATTGGGGCGCGATC
>DATIEU010000047.1:0-2866 GCA_035455565.1 Steroidobacteraceae bacterium
CGGCACCGCGCCAGCGTTGTCGAGTCCAGGGATTCTCGGGACTTTCGAGGTCATGGTGACCGCAATACCGGTACCGCCCGGCAATTGGGCATTGTTTCTGGACGTTGACGGGACCTTGCTCGAGCTCGCACCCAGGCCCGATGCGGTGCAGGTACCGGCAAGAATCAAGTCATTGCTCGGCAAACTGGTAGAAGCGGCCGGCGGCGCGCTCGCCTTGGTAAGCGGCCGCCCGATCGCGCAGCTCGATGAATGGTTTGCGCCGCTCAGGCTGGCGAGCGCAGGCCTGCACGGGTGCGAACGTCGCGATGCCACGGGGAAAATTCATCGCCCGTCGTTCGACCGGCGCGCGCTGCAGCGCGCCCGCAGCTTCCTCGCCTCGACTGCGAAGCGCCATCCCGGGCTCGTACTGGAGGACAAGCAGCTGGCTCTGGCACTGCACTACCGTTTGGCGCCCGAGCTAGAAGCAACCGCGCGCGCGACGATCGCGCGTGCACGCGAGCTTGCGGGCGAGGACTTCTGCGTGCTCGAGGGCAAGATGGTCCTCGAGCTCAAGCCCGACGGGTTCTCCAAGTCGATCGCCATTGCCGCGTTTCTCGCTGAGCCGCCGTTCGCCGGCCGGGTGCCAGTGTTCGTGGGCGACGACCGCACCGACGAAGCGGGCTTCACCTTCGTGGAAGGAATGGGTGGCGTTGCGGTGCACGTGGGCACCGCCGAGACACGGGCACGCTGGCGGCTGAAGAGTGTGGCCGCCGTGCATGAGTGGCTCGCAGCGCTGCTGCTTGCGCAGGACCTGCCGCGGAGCGCGGCGCATTGAGTCGCCCAACCTCAATCTGACGGTTGTCGGCAACCTTACGACGCGAGAGGCCTGGGCCACGCGATGCAGGCCGCACTTGCCATGCCGCTCGCCGAACGTCGCGAACGCCATGCGTCGATGCTCGACATCGTGCGCCGCAACGACGTCAGGGCGTGGCACGAGCGCTTCGTCGACGCTCTGAGGAACAGTGCCAGTTCGTCAGTCGAGAATTGGGAAGACCACGCCTTCCAGAAGGCGGCGCCGCTCCACTAGGCTCATCCGCCGCCAGTCATGCTTGCTCGAGTCCTCGCCGCGCAACTCACGCTCGGTGAGACTCAACGGTGCGCCGGCGGCGGAGCTCGAATCACGTGACAGCCGGCGCGTGTCTCCGCGCTTCAGGAGGTCGATGACGGCCGCGATCACCGTGCTGTTGTTGGGTAGCTCGCTGTGCTCATCGCGGACGAAGTAGGTCTCGACACCCTCGAGCAGCGCCAGGTCCGTCGGCACCGTTCCATCACCGGCGTGCGTGATCTGGTAGACGAACCGACCGTCGTGCTCGCTCAGACTCGTGATGGTCGGGCGATCGACGCCAGCGATCAGCGTGCAGCGCGCATCGGCCGGCGCCAGCTGCGTGCGAAAGCCGAGCGCTTTCTCGAGGAGCGTTCGGCGCGGCGGGCGCACGTCCCCGGGCCATGCACCGACGTCGTAAAGATTCGGCGAGTGGAGACGCTCGGGTGCGGGCAACAACTGGTACAAGCCGGGAAAGGTTGCGAACACTTCCTGCGCGTGCGTCTCCGCATCGTGCAAGTGATCGAGTTGTGCGATTTGGCGAACCGGGGGATACGCGCCGCGCAGCGCAAGCACGGGGGCATACGAGCCGTAGTTGGGCGTCGCCAGCATCACCAGTCGCGCAACGCGTCCGCGCCGATCGTTCTTCATGGCCGCGCGCGCCACGAGCCCACCCATGCTGTGGGCGACCAATACGACGCCGCTGCGCTCCTGCTTCAGGCGCGCGAGCAGTTCGCGACCGAGGTCATCGATGCTCTGCCGCCAATCGAAGGCGTGAAAGTCCACGTCGTATCCCGCGACTTCCAGGCTCAGTTTCAGCTTGAGGTACTTGAAGAGCTGCACGCCGAGGGGTCGCAGAGTGCCGCGCGCGGGCAACGCCAGGCGGGCCAGGTGGCCGGATTCGATCGTGACAGGGTCGATCCAGATCACCTGTGCAGGTGAGCGGCCGCGTGCCGGGAGCCCCAGTCGCGAGCCCATGATGCCCGGCAGCACGTAGACCCGCTGGCCGGTCTGCTTGCGCGCAGTAGCGGCGCGGCGAGCGAGCGTCTGCAGCTCGCGATAGAGCTTCGCTCCCAGGTACCCGATCAATCGCTCGCGGTGCGTGCCCGCGATGAGGCGCGCTCGCAGTTCGCTTTCCTGCAGATTGAAGTCCTCGATCGGGGGTCGAGAGCGGCGCGGCGGATGAGGGGTCACGGGCAGTTCAGGGTTTTGCCTACTTTACAGAACTTTGACTTTTGCTCTTGTATGGCCACCGTGGTTTCTTTGGCGCCGATGTGACGGGCGTCTTCTCTAATCTCGACAGGATGGCTAATCTCACGCTTACTGATAACAACTATTAAAGATTTCCCCGTCGCATGCCGCACACCCCAGCGTGGTATCCGGGCAAACCCGAAGCGTCGATCGAGGACGATGCCGACACGCTCGAGCTGTTGGCACTCGACCCGTCCAAGGCTGTGACAACGATCACCAGCCTGACGTGCCCGTCGTGCGGCTTCCGCAAAGACGAGCAGATGCCCGAAGACCAGTGCGTGTACTTCTACACATGCACGAACTGTCACAAAGTGCTGAAACCGATATTTGGCGACTGCTGCGTGTTCTGCTCCTACGCCACGGTGATCTGCCCGAGCGAGCAGAAGCGCGCCCTCAGCGAAGCGAGTGCGTCGTTGCGCCGCTTCGTCGACGGGGGCGAGCCTCCCAAGTAGCGAACCCGAGCGCCCATCGTGACTCAGCGTCGCGGGGCGTTGGCGATCGTGTCGCATACGGCCTGGATCGCAGGCAGGCGCG
>DATIEU010000048.1:0-3050 GCA_035455565.1 Steroidobacteraceae bacterium
CAGGAACCGCTGTTGTGGGTTGCCTTCTTCCCGCGCTGCAGATCCTCGAGCATGGCGAGGTGCTTGCGCAGAGTCGGCAACGTGTCGCTTGCGAGTGCCTTGATGTCCGGGTTCGAGCTGTTCGCCTTGGTGCGCTCGAACAACGCGATCGTCTTCTTGTGCGCTTCGGTGCCGGCCTGCAGGAATTGCTGGTCGAATTGTTCGTCCGCGAGCTTCTCGAGCCTGGCGTAGAGCTGCTGGCGGTCCGCGCCCGGCGCGCGCGGCAGCGTCACGCCGTATTGCGTGCCAATTCGCCCGAGCTCCTTGTTGAGCGCCTGGTGTTCCTTCTCGAGTTGCGCCGCAGCCTTGCGCAGCTCGGGATTCGCCGCCTTCTTCTGTGCGAGCTCGACTTCCTGCACTTCGGCGATTCCGCCCTTGAGCGCCGTCTCCACGAACGACTTGTCATCGGCCGACAAGGTGGCTGTGGCCGTGCGCTGCTCGCTCGTGGTGTCCGGCGCCGGCGTAGCGGCAGCCGGTGGCGGCTCGCGCGTCGTCGCGGCGTCATCGCCCGCCACTGCCGAGAGGCCGACAACCGTGCCGATCAACAGCCCAATCGCGAACACCATCGATACGATCTGTCCAAACGGTGTCCGTGAAGTGAGCGGCGTCATGGTCGATCTCCTTGCAGAAGCCACTTTCATAACAGCACTTTTCATGCCATATGAACCGGTATTCAGGCGGGCAACCCGCGGGCACACAACGCGATTTTTTGACGCATCCGTAGGCTCGAGATATCCGTCGATCGGATGCTGTACAAAGGCCCGGTCCGCGCTGTAATTCCTTCCGCGCGCTGTCAGCCCATCGACGCGGGCAATGGGCATGCCGCGCCGGCCACCCGCAGGTTGGACAGGGCGATTTCCGCCAGCACGGGCAAGTGATCGGAAGCAAGTCGCGCCGTCGGCGAACGGTGCGCACGCACCGACAGCAGCGTGTCACGCGGACGCACCCAGATGCGATCGAGAGCGAGGAGCGGCCAGAGCGCCGGGAAGGAACGTACCGCGGGAGGTCGGCCAAAGCAGGCGTGCAGCCAGCGCAACGGCCGGCCCAGTGGCAACCACTCGTTGAGATCGCCGAGCAGCACCACCGGCAACGAAGCCGGACCCTGCGCCACGATGCTCAGGATGCGTCGCATCTGGTGGCGGCGCTCGCCAGGCGTGAGGCCGAGGTGCGTGACGATGAAGCGAGTCACCGCGCCTTCGATGTCGAGCTCGACATCGAGCGCGCCGCGCGGCTCGCGCCACGAGAAGCTGAGGTCGTGACGGCGCACTGCCAGCACGCGGTGGCGCGTGAGCAGCGCGTTTCCGTAGTGACCCATGTGGCGCACGATGCGCAGCCCCGCGATCGCGGCCATACCGGTGGCGCGCGCCAGGAAGTCGAGCTGGAGCGAGGCAGGCGTCGGGCCCGGGCTGTTGTCAACCTCCTGGAGGCCGAGCGGATCGCAATCGATCTCGCGGATCACGCGCGCGACCCGTTGCGGATCGCAACGCCCGTCGCCGCCGACGCAGCGGTGCACGTTGTAAGAACCGATCCGCAGCAGCTCGGTGGCCGCGCGGCTGTCGTCCAATTCAGGCGCGCGCGCGTCCATCTTGTGATTGCGCATTCAGCCAGCGCCGCACCAGCAGCGTCGCGGCGGTCAAGGCAACGACCACGCCACCCACGATCCACGGGTTGACCTCGGCCGGATCGCGCAACGCGATCTGCAGCTGGTCGCCGAACACCGTCGCTGCGAGCGTACCCGGCAGCATCCCCAGCGCGGTACCGATCGTGAAGTCGCGCAACGGAATTCGAATCGCCCCGGCGACGATCCCCTCGATCGTGAACGGCGCGAGCGGGACGAGGCGCAAGGCCGTGAGCGCCACCAGGCCGCGCCGCCGCAGCACATCGAGCATGCGGTTGAGTCGCGGGCCCGCGAGCCGGCGCACCGTGCTGCGATCCATCCGCGTGCCGAGCCAATAGGTGAAGAGCGCGGATATGAGAATTCCCCCCATCGCATAGACGAAGCCGAGCCACGGACCGAACGCCACCACTGCGAACAGCGTGATGAGCGGTCGCGGAAACATCAGCATCGCGGCTGGAGTGAAAGCCGCCAGCACGATGAGTGGCGCCCACGCGCGATCGGCGAACGCCTGCGCCCAATCGGTCACGCGCGCCGGCGTGAACGCTGCACCCAGCGGCGTGAACTGCCACATCGCGGTCAAGCCGGCGACGATCAGGATGGTCATCGCGATCTTGATCCAGCGGGTACCGCTCAGTCGCACGGCTGTGCGCGGCGCAAACTGGCTGACCAGATTCTCCAGGCTCACGGGCTTCTCGGGGTCGGCGATGCTCGCGAGGCTCACGATGGCGTCGGGCACGGTCGAATTCTCCAGTCTCCTGAGAGCGCGCCCGGGCGATCCGAGGTGATCGATGGCGGCGCTGATGGAGCCGTTCGATGCAATTTCCCGGCCAAGCTGCTCGGGTGAGACGCCCAGGTGCTCGGCGAGCAGCCGATCGCGAAAGGCGCGGATGCCGCTGACTAGGTCTTTGCGTCCGCGCGCTTCCAGCGTGAGATCGCACTCCGTGTCGAGCCCCATCGAGCGGTTGCTCACGTTGGCGGAGCCAACCCGCAACCACTCGTCATCCACGATCAGGACCTTGGAGTGCACATCGATGCAAGTGCCCTCCTGCAGACCTTCGATGAAGGGGTAGTAGACGTGAAAGCGGCCCGCGTGATCCGCCTTCTGCAACCGATCGATGAGATTGCGGCGCAGGTTCTGCATGGTGAGCTCTTCGAGCCAACCATGACTCAGCAGCCGCAGCACCACGATGATCTCCGGCCCATCCGGCTCCGCGAGCCGTGCGGCAAGCGCCTCGCCGATCGCTTGCCCGGTAAAATACTGGTTCTCGATGACGATGTAACGCCGCGCGGCGGCGATCATGTCGACATACAGCTGCTCGATCTCGCGCACTGCCGGGCGGGACTCGTGCGGCGGGCACGTGCGTGACAGCGCGACGCTCGCGTCCGCGAAATG
>DATIEU010000049.1:0-2669 GCA_035455565.1 Steroidobacteraceae bacterium
TTCCTTCATCGCGCGTCCCCTGTCATCTCACGGCAAAACAGAACGTCCGTCGTCATGCGAACGGGCGGCGCGCGCAGCAAACACGTTGTACAAGGGCACCCAGATCAGCGTGACGTACCACCCGTAGCCGTAGCTCTCCACGAGACCGAGCAGACAGCTCGACCAACTGATCCACGTGAATCCGGGAAGCAGCGCCTGCCAGCTTCTATACATCGCCATGTGCGGCAGGACGAGATCGAATCCCACGCACAACACGAACGTGATGGACAGAAACAGACTCGTGGCATGGCCAAACGCCACCAACGAAACACTGTGCTTCATCGGGCACCTCTCGCGACCGAAGCGTACTGGTCCGGGTGTTCTTCGAACTTGTCCAAGCACGCCCTGGAGCAGAAACGATAATCGCGGCCTCCGTACATCTTCGTGTACCCCTGCTCCGACGCCACGGCCATGCCGCACACGGGATCCCTGGCCGACGTGCCTTGCTCGCGCCCGCCGAGTCCGGCGTGACCGCCATGACCGGTGTGATCACTTCGGCCACCGCCGCCGTGGCCATGGACCATGTGGGCGCCGCAACCGAAGCGCATCATGAAATAGAACAGCGCCGCAAAGAGCAGCAACGTGCCCAAACCTTCCATAACCGTCCCCTTTCCCTCCGTTAGCGCGAGTGGTTGTCCTCGATGGCGTGCAACGCGCGCTTCGGCTGCTCGGCGTACTCCTGCGGGTCCTTCTTCACCGCCGCAACCGCCCCCGAGTCCCTCTAGCTTCTATTGGCGAAGGTCCGTGAGCCTGCGCTCGTATTCCTCCCGGTCGACCTCGCCGCGCGCGTAGCGGCGCTTGAGGATCGTTTCCGGTGAGTCCTCTCCGCGTGGTGGCGACGGCGATCCGGCTGCCCGAGCAACTGCCCAAACGAGGAGCACCAGCAGGCCGAGCCCTACAATCCACCAAAGCCACATCCAACCCATGTGAGCGCCGTATCCTGACCACATGTCGTCTCCTTGCACGAGTGATCGCCAGCGGGTCTGCGAATGCAACAAGGAACCAACCGCCCAAGTCATGGCGACGAACAAGGTGGATCGCCACCGCCGCGTGGACCTCTGGCCGTCAGACGGTGTGCGTTCGCGCCACGTAATGGGCCGGATCGCGCAGGAACTGCTGACGGCAGGCGTCCGAGCAGAAGCGATACGTCGCCTCTGCAAAGCGCGCCTCCGGCGCAGCCCCGTCCTCGCTGACCGACATCCCACACACGGGGTCGCGGTGCTCCACGGGGACGATCGGCCGGCCTGCCGCCAGCTCCTGCATCAATTCCAGTTCGTTCAGCAGCAGTCGCGGCAGCAGAAAGTGCTCGCGCACGCGCTCGCGACCCTTGCGTGCCAGATCGCGCGCGTGCTCGGGGTCCCTGAGGAGTGCGACGACCGCCTTCGCGCACTCCTCGACGGTTTGCACGAGCACGCCCCCGGCACCATCGGCCATCTGTAACGGGATCCCGCCCGAGTTCCCCGCGACGACCGGCGTGTCTTTCCAGAGCGCCTCCGATACGACCAATCCAAAACCCTCTCGGATCGACTTCTGGACAGCGACCTGCGAGAGGCGCTGAAACGCATTGACCTCGATGTTGCCCACACCGGTCAGGTTGGTGAAGACATGGATGCCCGGATCGGATTGCGACGCATCTCGCACTTGTCGGTAGACATCCCAGCCTTCCGGATCATCAAGCGCCATCGACCCCACCAGTGCCAACTGCAGTGCGGGCACCTCCGCACGCGCGAGCCGATAGGCGGCGATGACGCCGAGCGGATCCTTCCACGGGTCGAAGCGCGACACCTGCGTGATCAGCGGGCGGTCGAGCTCGACACCAATCCACTCGAGCACGCCGCGCGCCGTGGCATCGGCGAGCGGCATGTTCTTGGGGCTGAGCGGATCGATGGCCGGTGGCATGATCTCGATGCGCGCGATGGGAAAGTCCGGCGGAACGAACGCCTCCATGGTGAACACGGCCGCATCGAACGGCTCGAGATAGTCGTGCAGGAACGCCCACACGCTCGGATTCGGCTGCGACGTGTCGATGTGGCACCGCCAAATCCATCGGGCGTTGCCTTTTCCGCGGAGTGACAGAATGCCCGCCGGCTGCGGATCGTGAAGGAAGACGAAGTCGTATTCTTCCTGCAGCAGCTCGGCATTGCGTCGCGACGTGCCGAGGTAGGCCTCGCGCTCGGTCTCGGTCAGGCCGTCGGCGGCCCCCTGCAGGCCGTTGTGGATCTTCTTCGTCACCTGGAAGAAGCGATCGTCGCCGCGGATGATCTTCCAGTGTGCAATCAGTCCCAGGTCGTTGAGGATCGGCACCCCCGAGCGCAGCAGCTCCGACACGCCGCCGCCGTACGGGGTGGCATTGACATGAAGCACCCGGGCACCTCGAAGATCTTCCGCGTGTCGCACGAGATCATCGAGCACGGCGTCCGGCGCGACGCCTCGATACGCGCTCAGCGAACGCGGGCCGATATCGACGAGCTCGAGCATCGCAGTCTTCCCAACATCACGGAACGACGAGCTGAATGGGCCTTGCGTTCACCGCGCGGGTGATGACCTCCATCCCGCGGCAAACGCGTTGTACAACCACCCGAAGAGCAGACCGCAGATTGCGCCATCCACCGCAGCGTACGCTGTCCCGA
>DATIEU010000050.1:0-2449 GCA_035455565.1 Steroidobacteraceae bacterium
TCTCGCGCGGCGTGCCCTTGATCTCCGAGCAGTCGAGCTCGTAGTGCTCACAGAGCGCGTGGCGGATGATCTCGATGATGGAGTCTCCGCTTGCGTCCGCCTCTTCCTCGAGCCGGTCGCGCAGGATTCGATCCATGTTCCTCAGCAGGAAATGCGCCACTGAAAAAAACCTTCACCGAGCATGAATCCTGAGTATATCACCGCCAGACAACGTTCTTCACCGGCCGCTTGCAGCACAGACAGAAGTACGTGCCGGCCACGAGCTGTGCCAGCGTTTTCCCGCACGTTGAGTTCCAGCCCGGCCTGATGTGGTTGCAGTGGATCTCAACCATCATTGGTGGCGGTAGCTCCTTCATGGTCTTCCCCTTGTCTCCCACCCCATAGTGTTGCCATCAGCTTGCGTGCCTCCTCGAGGTTCTCCTCCCGCCGGCTCTTGGGTAGTTCCGGTGGCGGCCCCAGTTTCGGTCTTCGCTGCGTCTCCTCGTACACCCGCAGCCAGTGCTTCGCGAGCGCGGTCGGAGTCAGTGCAGCGTTCGGGAAGAGAGCCCGGTACATCTTGGCGCGGTCGTGGATCTCCGCCGAGAGCAGGTAAGAGTCCTCGATCTCTGACTGCTCGCGTATGAGCATGAGGGCTTTATTCAACTCTCCACGTCCTGCGTTCCAGTCCGTATGCGTGACTTCCGCGATCGCCTCGAAGTCGTAGTTGCGGGTCTGACGTTGGCTTTCTGAGTTGTGTTCAGTCATAGGTATTAGGGGTTAGTTGTTCTTGACCCTCCCGCGCTGCCGGTGAAAATCGCACCGACGGATCGCGCCCAGATCCAGAGTCCTCAGAAGCCCCCCAACACCTTCCTTCGGTGCCACGGCCTTCCCTCCTACTTCGGTCGCCGTGCCCCCGAGCCTCCGATGTCTGGCTCTTCTGGGCGATGTCCGGTAACCGGATGCGCTAGGCTTGTCTTTCTTCGAATCGCATCTTCGAAGAGAGTAGCGTCCCGGCGCGGCGTGCGCAACGGGAACTTGCGAGCGGCTCCTCACGGGGCCGCTTCGCTTTTCAGCCACAGCGCCACTGCATGAGCCCGGTTGCGAGCGCCCAGCCGCTCGAGCGCCTTCCGCATGTGGCTCTTGACCGTCTCCTCCTCGATCTCCAGGACGGCCGCGACCTCACGGTTGCGATAGCCGGCCGCCACGAGCGCGAGAATCTCAGTCTGTCTGGGCGTCAGCATAGGTCTGTCCGCAGCGTGGGCAGCGCGCCACCCTCTCCTGCGTCTCTGTCCGGTAGCGCCTGCGCGGCAGCTCGGGGCCGGGGAAGCGCTCCGCGTACGCCGCCCGCAGCGGGCGCAGCTCTCGGTAGATGGGCGTCAGCCGCTCCTCGAGCACCTCCAGCGCCGCCCGCCACTCCTGCTCGGTAGCGAGCACCTCTCCGGTCTCGGGGTGCACGAACTCACTCACGGGGTTTCGTATCTGTGTTCGAGTCGCGCTTTGCCTTCCGGCGAGCAGCCAGCTCGTAGCGCTGCTTGATCGGAATGCCAAGGCGACGGAGGATCGGGACGAAGAACGCCACGGCGATCTCATCCCACAGTCGGTTCAGGGCCAGCGATAGTTCGCGCATCTCCTGATTCAAACTCACGGGCGCTCCCTGTCTTGGTTCGAGATCGCTCTCGGCGGCTGCCAGTCAGGTTCCCATTCGAGCAGCCGGATGTGATCGTGGAACCCGCACCCGCAGCGACAGTCCACGCTCGGCGTAACGTGTCCGTCATCCCCTACCGCCCAGTCGTGCAACGAGCCTGTTGAGCCGCCAGGACAGGTGAAGATCGCGATGGGGTGATCCTTCGCCCATGCGGGATGCCAGGACAATGGTGGCTCCTCGAAGCGTCGCGCCTGCGTGCGAGGAACGTCCGTCACGATCGCTCCAAGTCGATGTCCGGCGTCGATTCGTACAGGTGGAAGCAGTTGTCGTGGAGGTTTGTCCACTGGCCGGGGTCGTCGATCTTCGGAAGCAACTGCACCATGAGGGGCATGTCGCGCAGCTCTGGGATCGAATAGCGAGCCATCTTGATCTCGTCCCACGTCGGGTAGCGCCTACGATGCGCGATCGACAGGTGCCAGCGATAAGAGCCGTCCGAGGCGACCGGCTCACGTCCGACGAGGATTGAGCACTCGCCCAGAATCCAGCAGCGAGCGACGATGGCTCCGTTGCCGATCATCGCGGCCTCCTGGGAAGCAGCCCATTCGCGAATGTGGGCGCTCGGATCATCGGCGGCGCGATGCGGCTCGCTGAGAGCCTGCTTGAAGGTGCCAGGAACGCTCACGACGGCCTCTTTGCTGGACTTTGTGCCGCAAGGCCAGGGAAAACGTGCTCGCAGCCATAGACGCCACAGATGCGACACCACTTCTCAGTCTGGTCGCTTGAAAGCGCCTCGGCCGCTCGACACAGAGGGCAGTCATCCGCTTG
>DATIEU010000051.1:0-2145 GCA_035455565.1 Steroidobacteraceae bacterium
GCGAAGACGTCCTCGGCACGGTGTTTCGGCGTATAGCCCGAGTACGGCGCGAGATCGCCGCCCTCGACCGGGAAGACGTACTCACGCTCCGGCGTGCGTGGCTTGCCGCCATAGCGCGCGGTCCACAACGACTCATGGCGGCGGCGCAATTGCAGGCCAGCCTCGATCTCGGACTCGGGCGGGTAGGGGGAGTCGATTCCGTGGATGCGCCCCCTTCGCGTCAACATGCGGAAGAACGCGTAGGTCTCCGCCGGCACCTCGATGACCCGCCCGTCGCCCAACGTGACCTGCGTTGCGCCGAACGGACCGGGGTCGATCAACGCCGTCCATCCCTCACTCGGAACGGCTAGGCCAGCGATGGCGAGCCAGGATGTGATCACTGTCACCATGCGGGCCGAAGAAGCGGGTGGGCTAAGGCGCATTCAGTTTGGTTACTCGTGCTCCTACTTTCGGCAGGCCCTTTGGCTGCATGCCTGCCCGTAGCCGGGGAGGATCTCATCGGGCCCGGTCACACAGAAGTTTAGGTCGCGCAAATGACCGTCCTCAAGCCCATAGATCCAGCCATGGACGGCGAGCGGCTGGTTTCGCGTCCAGGCGTCCTGCACGATGGTGGTTTCGCACACGTTCACCACTTGCTCGATGACGTTCAGCTCACAGAGTCGATCGCAGCGTTCGTCCTCGCCCTCGAGCTTGTCGATTCGCGGTTCGTGCTTGTCGTAGACGTCCCGTACGTGGCGCAGCCAGTTGTCGATCAAGCCCAGCCGCTCTCCGCGTAAGGCGGCACGCACGCCGCCACAACCGTAGTGGCCACACACGATGATGTGTTTGATGCGTAGTACGTCGACCGCGAACTGTATCACCGAAAGGCAATTCAAGTCCGTGTGCGCCACGACATTGGCAACGTTGCGGTGAACGAAAACCGCTCCCGGCAACAGGTCGACGATCTGGTTGGCGGGCACACGGCTATCGGCGCAGCCGATCCACAGGTACTCGGGCGACTGCTGCTGCGCGAGTCGCGAGAAGAATTGTGGGTCCTGCTCGCGGAGACGCGCGGCCCATGTTCGGTTGTTCTCGAAGAGATGGGCAAGGACGCGCATATGGGCGTTACTTTGTCTCCGACCGGACCTTGTTCGCGATCTTGAAGGCCTCGACGCCAGCCGGGATGCCGCAATAGATGGCGATCTGGATGAGCGTGTCCTGCAACTCCTCCATCGTGAGCCCGTTCTTGATAGCACCACGGAAGTGCATCTCGAACTCGGGGCCGCGGTTGAGCGCTGCCAACATACCGAGGTTGAGTAGGCTGCGCTGCTTCTTGTTGAGACCCTTGCGACCCCAGCCGAAGCCCCAACAGTACTCCGTGACCAGGCGCTGGAAGTCGCGGTTGAAGTCATCCGCGCCGTCGAGCACCTTCTTCACGCGCTCTTCGCCGAGCACCTCGGTGCGAATCTTGCGGCCGACCTCGAAAAGCTCCGATGCCATCGTTGTACCCTCCAGTTGTGATGCGGTGGTGGTTAAAAGAGGCCAACGGTAACGTAAGCGGCCAGTCGGGCCAAGTGGGAAGCGCGCCGATGGGCATCGGCATCCGGCTCCGGTGCTTCGCCTGCCCCGCTTGTGCTCGTACGTCCATGTACCCGTGGCCGGGCGGGACTTCTCTCCTTCGCCCCTTCGGGCTCGTCCCTGCGCTCGGCGCGGTAGCTTCGCAAGTCGCCTTGCTGCCGACGCCCACCAGCGCGCCCGCCTAGCGCGTCGTTTACAATCCGGACTTTCGCGCTCGCGGAGGGGAAGCAAGAACATGGGACAGTTCGGCATCGGCCAGGGGGTACGACGCGTCGAGGACCAGCGCCTGCTCACAGGTACAGGCCGCTACACCGACGATATCGACATGCCGGGCGCCGCCCGGGCGTGGTTCGTGCGCTCGCCGCACGCACACGCCCGCATCCGCGCAATCGACACACGAGCGGCGCGCGCAGCGCCCGGCGTGCTGGCGATTTACACGATCGACGACATCAAGGCCGCCGGTCTCGGCACGATCCCCTGTCAGATTCCGCTCAAGCAAATCGACGGCAAGCCACTAGTAACCCCGCCACGGCCACTACTCGCCGATGGCGTTGTGCGCCATGTCGGCGACGCGGTGGCGATGGTGGT
>DATIEU010000052.1:0-2993 GCA_035455565.1 Steroidobacteraceae bacterium
CACGACGCCCCCGCGGGGCTCTTCAGCTAGAGCAATGAATCGAACGCGTCGGGTTGATCCTCGGCATCGTTCTGCAGCGTGAAGCCGAGCAACGAGCGCGAGGCAGCGGTCTCCGCGTCCTTGTACATCTCGAACGTCCACGTGGTGAGCGCGACATTCACGGCGTTGACCGTCACGAGAAAAGTCCGCGTCGTGGAGAGCCCGGCTGCGTCGGCGACGGTCACCGAGACGCTCGCTCTGCCGGTCGACGCCTCTGTCGGCGTGATCGTCATGGTGCGGCTGCCGGCGCCGCCGCCGAACGTGATGCCTTCGGCCGGGATCAGGCTCGTATTGGATGAGCTTGCGCTCACCACCAGGCTGCCGGCCGCCGTCCGATCGTCTGCAATGTCGAACGGAATGGCCGCGCTGCTCGAGTCCTGTGCCAGTGTGAGATCCGCGAACGCCGACATGCTCGGAGGCGCATCGGGCGACGGCGAGTCCCCGCCGTATCCGCCCCCGCCGCCGCAGCCGGCCACCGCGAGAGCGGTGGCCGTGAGCGCGAAGAGAGAACGCATGGAAGTGGTCATGGCTGTGTCCCCTTTGGCTCAGTTGGTGGCGCCGGGCAGCGGCGTCCGCAGGTACGGGAACGTGGTGTCGAAGTCCGCCGAGCTGACGGGCGCACCGTCCGTGAACGGTACGTTGCCGACCGCGGCATCCGCCGGCGTGCACAGTCCGAGATTGGTCGGCTGGCCATTCACCGGGATCGGATGGCAGAGCGCGCCCATCACGACGCGCAAGGCGATGTCGACGACGTCGTCACCCGGGCGGCGGCCGTTCGGGAAACCGGCCAGATCGCCGCCCGCCACCCCGAACGTGCTCTGCTGAGCGGCGGGTGTCGGCGCGATGCCCGTGTTGAGGCGCGTCATTTCCGAGGGCGTCACCGTCGCGAGCTGGTTCACGCCAGGGAAGCCGGTCAGGAATGCGGTCACGAGATCGTTGCGCGGGAAGTTGGTGGGCGCCAGGTTCGCGATGTTGGTCCCGAGCGTCTGGTTGACGGCATCGCGGAACAGGATGTCGAGCAACGCAGGCAGCGTCGGGTTGGTGACGTAGGTCGCGAACTGGCCGTCATCCTTGGGCTCGCTCGCGCTGAAGCGGTCCTTGTCGGGGATGCCGATGACGAGCTCGTTGACGAGCGGCATCGACAGGCGCGACACCTGCGTGAACGCACCACCGTTGACTTCCGGACGGCTGAATGTGGGACGCGGGTTGAGGATGCGCGCCTGCCGCAGGCTTGCGCTCGTCCAACCGCCGATCACGCCGTTGCCGTTGCCGGTGAGACACGCCTTCGGCATTTCGAGCGCGAAGGTGGTGATGTTGGCGTCGCTGATGATGTCGTTGGCGCGATCCTGGGTGATGCCACCCGGGAAACCGCCGCCGTCGCCGGCGCCCGGAGCGCTGTCGCCTTCGATCGGTACCAGGTTCACCAGATCGAACACCTGCCCCAGGTTCACGGCGAAAGGCTCGTCGCGCTGGCCGACGAACACCCGCGCCTGCCCCTGGCAGCCGGGAATGTTCACGTCGTACATGAACGACCGTGCATAGGCCTCGTAGGCGTTGGCGTCGCCGAAGGTCTTGGTGCCGATGTAGTCGTAAGGCTTGCCGAAAGTTGTGCTGCCATTGGCCGCGTTGGTGACAGCGGCGGATTGGCCGCGGCGGCGGTCGCCGCGCACGACGTTGAGCGAGTAGGACTCACGGAAATTCAGCGCGGCGGTGTTGCCGGCGGAGATCATGCCGACGTTCTTGAGGGGTACGGCGACGGCCTTCTGGCTGCCCGCCGGCCCGACGTTGAGCTTGATGCCCTGGTTGTTGTTGGCGAGCGTGTTGTTGAAGCGGAACTGGAAGGTGAGGTCCTCGCGCGCGTCGCCGTTGTTATCGATGTGGATCTCGTACAAGGCGAACGGGTCGAGCGCAAAGTAGTTCGGTCCGCCGTACGGATCCTGCAACGGCAGGTAGTTGGCGATCAGCGTGACGTAGCCGGCGCGACCCTGCTCATAGCTCATGAACATGTAGAAGTCCGTCGAATCGACGGTCGGAAACCGCGTGATGTTCGGTGCTTCGCGATGGCTGGAAGCCATGGCGAGCAACGGCAGCGCCGCCGCGGTGAGCGCCACTGCGATGCGTGAAGCGTGCTTGTGCATGATGACTGTCCCCTGCTGGGTGAAGTTGAAACTGTGACGCCGCTTCTACGGCGCGGCTCCAAGGCCCGGATGCAGCGGGCGTTGCAACCGCAGGAGCGTCGCGTGCGTATGAACCGAGGAGATTCGCCGCAGGTGGGCGAACAGATTCATGAGACGACTTTCGACAGAGCAGCGCGATGTGCTCGCGCTCGAAGCGGCCTTCGGCCTGTTACCGGCCGCAACTGCCCGCCGTTACGAGCAACGCCTGCTTGCGGATGAGTGCCTGGCGCAGGCGCACCGCGCATGGCGGCGGCGCGCCGAACGCTTGATGGCCGCAGTCACGCCCAGCCCGCCACGCGCATCGCTCCTGGCGAGAATCCAGAACCGCCTGAAGGACAGCGACGGCAACACCGGCTGACAGTCCCGCACCTGCCGACTATAGTGGCGGCACAGGAGCTCCAGGGCGCCGCCGTGAAGATCGTAAAATCGCTCCTCATCGGCCTGGTTGCGCTGATCGTGCTGTTGGTCGCGATCGCGCTCTTCCTCCCGTCCGCCGCTCACGTCGAGCGCTCGGCCGCGATCGGCGCGCCCCCGTCCCTGGTGTTCGAGCTCGTCAATAGCCTGAAGCGCTTCAACGAGTGGTCGCCGTGGTACGAGATCGACCCGGCCGCGAAATACACCTACTCGGGGCCGGAGGCCGGCGTCGGTGCGCGGGTGCAGTGGGAGAGTGCGCGTTCAGAGCTCGGCACCGGGGCGCAGGAGATCGTCGAGTCGGTGCCGGCGCAGCGCGTGCGCACGCGGCTCGACTTCGAAGGCGAGGATCAGGCGAGTGCCGAT
>DATIEU010000053.1:0-4722 GCA_035455565.1 Steroidobacteraceae bacterium
GCACGCGACCGAGGCCGGGGGCGACGTCATCCTCGATCTCGGCGAGCAGCAGATTACGCTGCGCGGCGTGAGCCTCTCGGCACTGCACACGGATGACTTCTTGACCTGATCTGGGCGCAGGCGGATCCCGGCGATCGCAGCCGGGATTTCGCCTGCGTGCACTTGGCGCTCAGCACATGGGCGCCGCAGAGCCGCGTTCGCTGACAAGTGAATCAGCGGCCCGGGTTCTTTTCCAGCTTCTTCATCGCCTCGTCCAGCACCTTCTTGGCGCTCAGGCTGTCCGCGCCCTGCCGCGGCGGATAGTCCTGGAGGCTCTTCACCAGCCCAGTGATGTAGGGGCCTGCCGCCGTGGGTACCCACATCTTGTACGCAAAGAACTTGCGTCCGACGTAGCCGTACTCATGCGACTCGGGATCCATCTTTTCCATCGGATCCATGCGCAGGTTGAAGACGTACGGCACGCTCGGGTAGTACTTGTCGTTCCACCACAGGCCGTCCTTCTTCACGCCGATGTGCATCTTCCAGTTGTCGACGCGGAGCGCCATGAGGTCGGTCTCGTCGTAGTAGTAGTACTCGCGCCGCGCCGATGTTGCGGACTTGCCCGTCCAGTGGTCGAGATTGTTGTAGCCGTCGAGATGCACCTTGTAGTTCGTCGCGCCCATCTTGTAGCCCTTGAGGAGCTTGTCCTTGATGTCCGGCAACCCGGCGGCGGCCGCCAGCGTGACGAACACGTCTTCGTGGCTCTGCAGACCGTTGGAGACTGAGCCCGGGGCAATGTGACCGGGCCAGCGAACCAGCATCGGGACGCGCACGCCGCCTTCCCACGTCGTGCCTTTCTCGCCCCGGAACGGCGAGTAACCGCCGTCGGGCCAGAAGAGCAGCTCGTAGCCGTTGTCGGTCGAGTAGACGACGATGGTGTTATCGGTCACCCCGAGGTCATCGAGCTTCTTGAGGATCGTGCCGACATACTCGTCATGCTCGAGCATCTTGGCGCGCACCACGTCTTCCTCGGCGCGCCCCTCGTCGACCGCCTTCTGCAGATACTGGCGCTGCGGATGCGACCAGATGTGGATGGCGGTGGTGTTGAACCACAGGAAGAAGGGCTTGCCGCTCTTGCCGACCCGATCCATCCAGTTGAGGGTCGCGTCCAGGACCTCGCCATCGAAGGTTTCCATGCGCTTGCGCGTGAGCATCCCGGTGCTCTCGATGCGCTGCTTGCCGACGCGCCCGAACTTGGGGTCCACCGCCGGGTCGTCCTTGTCCGTCGCCCAGGCATGGAAGGTGCCGCGCGGCCCTAAGGTCTTGGTGTACTCAGGGTTCTTCTGGCCGGGGTAGTCGAGCTGTTCGGGCTCCTCTTCCGCGTTCAGGTGATAGAGGTTGCCGAACCACTCATCGAACCCGTGCATCGTCGGGAAGAACTCGTTGCGATCGCCGAGGTGGTTCTTGCCGAACTGCGCGGTCGCATAGCCCAGCGACTTGAGCACCTCGGCGAGCGTCGGGTCTTCCTTTTGAATACCGAGCTTCGAGCCGGGGACTCCGACCGTGGTCATGCCGGTTCGAATGGGCAGCTGCCCGGTGATGAAGGCGGCGCGTCCGGCGGTGCAGCTCGGCTGACCGTAATGGTCGGTGAACAGCATGCCTTCCTTGGCGATGCGGTCGATGTTGGGCGTGTTGCCCATCATGCCGTGGGTGTACGCACCGACATTCCACATGCCGATGTCGTCGCCCCAGATCACCACGATATTCGGTTTCGTTTGCGCGCTTGCCTGGCCGGCGACTACGACTCCCAGCAATGCCATCGCGGCGAGCGCGTGGCACAGCCAGCGGGGGCCGATTTCACACTTGAACATTTTCCGCTCCTCCCATGTTCTGATTTTGGGGGATTGTCGCCATCGGGCCCGACCCGGGCTATCGTCCATTGGTGCAGGCGCTCGTAATATTTGCCGGGAAATACCGGTCTGCTTGGTGTACAAACCCCATAGCCACGCCTCGCGAGGCCAATCCCGATGCTTCATGTACGCCCGTTCGTTGACGCAGTGCTTTCCCGGCTGGCCAGCCTGAGGCCGACGCGCCCGCTCTCCGGTCTTGTGCTCATGGCTTGTGGCGTGCTCGTGAGCGTGACGGCGTGCGGTGCGGAAAGCGCGGTCGTCATTCCGGCTCCCGCCATCGACAGTCCCAAGGCGGCGGGAGCCACACAAACCGTCGTACTGGCGGGCGGCTGTTTCTGGGGCGTGCAGGGCGTGTTTCAGCACATGCGCGGCGTACGTCAGGCCGTGTCCGGATACGCGGGCGGTGACAAGGCGAGCGCGGACTATGAAAAGGTGAGCAGCGGACGGACGGGCCACGCGGAGTCGGTACAGATCACGTACGACCCGGCGCAGGTGTCGTTTGGCGAGATCCTGCAGGTGTTCTTTTCGGTGGTGCACGACCCCACGCAATTGAACCGGCAAGGGCCCGACCATGGCCCGCAGTATCGTTCGGCAATCTTCTATGCGAACGATGAGCAGAAGAAGATTGCACAGGCGTATATCGCTCAGCTGGACAAGGCGAATGTGTACCGCGGCGCCATCGTGACTCGAGTCGATCCGCTCGCCGGGTTCTTCCCGGCCGAGGACTATCACCAGGACTACCTGATCAACAATCCTCGCAACCCCTACATCGTGATCAACGACCTGCCCAAGGTGCAGAATTTTTCGCGCACCTTTCCGGCGCTCTATCGCCCGCAGGCCGTGACGGTTGCGAAGACTCCCTAGCACGCCTCGAATCCGGCGGCGCCACGGCTGCGAACTGAACCCGGGTCAACCTGGAACAACCCATGCTGCTCGCTCTACTCGCCTTCCTTGGCGGTGCCCTGACGATCGTGAGCCCGTGCATATTGCCGGTGCTGCCGTTCGTGTTCGCGCGTGCCAACCAATCATTCACCCGCAGCACGCTGCCGCTGCTCGCGGGCATGGCGCTGACCTTCGCCGTGATCGCGACACTCGCCTCGGTCGGCGGTGCCTGGGCAGTACGCGTCAACAGCTACGGTCGCGCGCTCGCGTTGTTGTTGCTCGCGGTGTTCGGGCTCGCCCTGGTGTCGAAGCGCTTTGCGGATTGGATCGCGCGGCCGTTCGTCGCACTGGGCAATCGCTTGATGCAAAGCGCTGGCAGCGACGATCGTGCGACCGTCCTGCAATCTGCGGTGCTCGGTGTCGCCACCGGTCTTCTGTGGGCACCCTGTGCCGGACCGATTCTCGGCCTGATTCTGACCGGCGCAGCCCTTAACGGTCCCAATACGCAGACGACGCTCCTGCTTTTCGCCTATGCACTCGGCGCGGTCACATCGCTCGCCGTGGCAACGCTCGCCGGCGCGCGCGTGTTCAACGCGCTCAAGCGCTCGTTTGGCGCGGGCGACTGGGTGAAGCGCGGACTCGGGGTGGCGGTGCTCGTCGCCGTAGTCGCGATCGGCCTGGGCTGGGACACGGGCCTCCTGACGCGGCTCTCCGCCGGTAACACCAATCGCATCGAGCAGGCGCTGATCGATGCCGTGCGCCCGGCGAGCATGCAGGGCGAAGAGCCGGCCATGGCGATGACCGGCACGATGATGATGTCGGCCGCGGCATCGACCAGGGAGTTGCCCGTCGAAGGCGAACTGCCTGGATTCGATGGCGCGGTGGGCTGGCTCAATTCGTCGCCGCTGACGGCCGAAGGTCTGCGCGGCAAGGTGGTTCTGGTCGATTTCTGGACGTACTCGTGCATCAACTGCCTGCGCACGCTTCCGTACCTCAAGGCCTGGTATGAGCGCTACAAGGACCAGGGCTTCGTGATCGTAGGCGTGCACTCACCCGAGTTCGCGTTCGAGAAGGACGAAAGGAACGTGCGCCGCGCCGTTCGAGAGTTCGGCATCGAGTATCCGGTCGCACTCGATAACGACTATGCCATCTGGCAGGACTTCAACAACCAATACTGGCCCGCGCATTACTTCGTCGACGCGCAAGGCCGCATCCGCGGTCATCACTTCGGCGAAGGCAACTATGAGGAGTCCGAAGAGCTGATCCGCACGCTCCTGGCCGAGGCAGGCGAGCAGAGCCTTCCGGCAATGGCGCCAGAGACGGCGGGGCAGGGGATCGAAGCGGCCGCCGGGAAAACCGAGGTCCGCTCTCCGGAAACCTACGTGGGCTACGGGCGGGCCGAAAATTTCACCTCGCCGGGGGGATTCGCGCACGAGGCGGCCAAGTCGTACGTGGCACCGAGCTCGCTCGAGCTGAACCAGTGGGCGCTCGACGGTAACTGGACGGTCGAAGGGGAGCGGGCGATGGCGAACGCCGCGCCCGGGAAGATTGTCTTTCGTTTCCATGCGCGCGATCTGCACCTGGTGCTGGGACCGGGCGCGGATGGCAAGCCGGTGCGGTTTCGAGTACGCGTCGATGGCGAGGCGCCGGGCCACGATCGCGGCACCGATGTCGATGTCAGCGGTGACGGCGTGGTGCGCGAGCAGCGGCTCTATCAACTCATCCGGCAGTCGGGCGAGGTGCAGGATCGAACTTTCACCATCGAGTTCCTCGATCCCGGCGTCCAGGCCTATGCCTTTACTTTCGGCTGACAGGTGAACGCGATGAAGAGGAAAGCGCAATCGATCGAGCTGCCGCTGCCGGCACGCTGGTCCCGCAGGGATCTGCTGATCGCCGGCCTCATTGCCGGCGCGGGCGTGACCCTAGCTGGACGGGCGAAATCCGGCACTAG
>DATIEU010000054.1:0-5101 GCA_035455565.1 Steroidobacteraceae bacterium
CGCGATCGTCAGCAACATGAAGCTCCAGAGCACGTGCTGGCCCAGCGCCGCTTCCGATCCCTCCGCCAGTAGCACATGCGCGTAGGAGATGACAGCCATTGCGTTGACCGCGAACAGGCCAAGCGAGCTCAACCGCCCGTACAGGCCGAGCCACACGAGAATCGGAAAGCCGAGCTCGCCGCAAGTACCCAGCACCGCGGCAACGGTTGGCGATAATACCGGCGTGTGATACTCGTTCTCGAACAACCACAAGGTCGTGTCCCAGGTCGTGACCTTGAGCCAGCCCGCCTTGAAGAACTGCCAGCCCACATAGAGTCGCGTGCCCAGCGCAAACAGCGGCTGAATCGTGTTGAGCAGTCGGGCAGTGAAGTAGTTCGGCTCGAGCAAGCGGTTGAGCAGTGACATCGATCGCACTCCTGTTCGTTGGCGCTCAGCGGTCTGCGCCCAAGTGAAAGTCCACGATCACACCCGCGCTCACATGACGGCGCAGGGCATGACCGACATCAAATTCCGTCGCGGCCCGGCCCGCGGCCGTCACGGTGGCCGTGGTCAGAGTCTCACCGGCCGCGATCGCAGTGAGAAACGCGAAATCTGTCGCGGACAATGCCGACATCTCCACCGTCTCGCGCGTTCGCTGCACGAGTACCTGCTCGCCACCCTGTCGCAGGTCGATCACATGATCGGCGTCGCCATCCGGCTGATTGGCGCACCAGATCCGCAGCACCGGAAATGCCGAGGCGACGAGCCGCACTGCAGGATGTAACGCGAAGCACAACCGGCCGCACTCTTCCGGCTCGACCGCGGCCAGGCGCTGCAGGTCGAGAGGCGGATGTTCCTCCGCCACCAGCACTTCCTGACAGGCCCGCTCGAGCCGTGCGACGTCCGGGAAGTACGCGTACTCCGTGCGCGCGAATCGTCGCTGGAGGTAGGTCGGTAGTCGCTCCCCGACGTCATGCAGATTTCCCGACGGCGACGGGAAGCGCTGCATGTACTGAAGGGCCAGCTGGCGAAAGTAATCGGCGCCCACGAGCCGCTCGAGAACGGGGAAGGCAGCGCGCAGCGCCGCCAGGAAATTCTCGCGCGCATTGTTGCGATAGAGGCGCAGGCGGCCCGCGGGTTCGACGCCCTTGTGCACCACATACGGTTCGATGGTCCCGGTCTCGTCGAACAGGATCGCGGCACTGAAGGCCTTCTGCAGTTCAGGCAGCGAGAGCATGTAGAGTCTCGCGAATCGAATCGGCCTTGTGGGCCTCTTCGACGAGGACCGGAAGCGCAGGGATGTCGGTGTCCCACTCGATGAGCGTAGGCACATCGCCAAAACGCTGGATGGCGATCGCATAGAGCGCCCACACATCGGAGCAGACGTGTGTGCCGTGTGTATCGATGAGGATGTAGCGATCGCCGTGCCTGTTGCGGCCGTGGCCGGCCAGGTGGATTTCACGAACTGCGGTCAGCGGCATGCGCGCGATGTATTCGCGCGCATCGAATCCATGGTTCTGTGCACTCACATAGATGTTGTTCAGATCGAGCAGCAACCCGCAGCCCGACTGCGCCGCCAGCGTCGCCAGGAACTCCGGCTCACTCATCGATGAGCAGGTGAATTCGAGATAGCTGGAGACGTTCTCGATCAGAATCTGACAGCCCAGGAATTCCTGCAACTGCGTGACCCGCTCCACCATGTGATTCAGCGCCTCGACCGTGTACGGCAAGGGCAGCAGATCGTTGAAATACCGACCGCTCACTGAGCCCCACGACAGATGCTCGGAGACGAGCGCCGGCTCGAAGCGCTCGACGATGCGCTTGAGGTTCTCGAGATGACGCCGATCGAGAGCATCGACCGAACCGAGCGAAAGTCCCACGCCGTGCAGGCTAAGGGGATATTCGGCGCGGATTTCTTCCAGAATTCGCGGCTGCGAGCCACCCAGGGCGAAATAGTTCTCGCTGTGGGCCTCCAGCCAACCCACCGCCGGGCGCTGCTCGAGGATGTCGCGATGGTGTTGTGCCCGCAAGCCGATTCCGGCCACTGCCGGAATCGGCCCTGGGCGCGCGACCGGCGTCGTCACGCGTTCGCTCATTACTTGGCCGGAGTGAGGCTTCCGCCCACCAGGCGCTCGCACGTTCCGGAAGGCAGGGAAACCCATTCCTTGGCGCTCTGAGCCTTCGACTGGCCCGCACAGGCGTGACCCGGTGCGGCGCAATCGTTCTTGCCGGCCTTGGCGACGCCGTAGCACTTTTCCATACCGGCCTTCACTTCGACCGGGCCGGCCTGCGCGCTCAGGCTGAGCACGAGAAGGCTGCCCACGGCAGCCGCGAGAGCTGAGGTCTTCACGTTCATCTTCGGTTCGCTCCTTATCGGGGTAGGTGATTCGACGCCTGCAGATCGTTCCGATGTGGAGACGACGCAGGCGACGAGACGGCGGTGCAATCGCTATGCCACCGGTTGCGAGCGCAGCTACTGCGTGATCAGGGCCGCTCGCGAACCGGACCCACTGCTGGTTGTGGCCGGGCCGCAATCCGTTGCGGCGCCACTGTGTGCTGTGGGAAGGAGACTGCGGAAGCGCCCGGCGTGGCGGCTGCTTTACACGAAGATGTCGAGCGGCAGGAGCGCCGATACCACGAAGTTCGGCACATCTACCAGCTCGGCAACGCGCAGATCGACGGCCACGCTGCAGATCGCATAGGCCTGGTGCCGCGTGAAGCGGCGCTCGTCCACCAGATGATCGATCATGTTGAGCAACGCGTTGCGCGCGGCGAGCGTCAGGTCCTCGGAATGCGCGGTGCCGTCATGCGTAAATGACTGGCCAGTGGTCGCGAAGAAGCGTCTTGGGGCCGCCATTTCCGGCCTGGTGAAATAGTCATCGCAATAGAATTGCGGATCCCGGATATTGCGCTTCGCCGCTTCTCCCTTGAGCAGCGCGAAGGAGCCGAAGAAGGTGCCGCCCATTTCCACCGCCGTGCCGCAGCTTTCGTTGTCCCCCTGCGCGAAATGAGCATCGCCGACCGAGAACAGGGCGCCCTTGACGTACACCGGCAGACGTAGCGTTGCCCCGGCGGTCAGTTGCTTGACGTCGAGGTTCCCGCCAGACTCGTGCGGCGCAATCGTGCGTATCGCCTGATTCGCGATCTCCGACTGCGATGGCACTGCGTCCGCTGGATCAGGCCGAAGCACCATTCCGCCTCTTTCAGCCAGGTCCGCTTCGCGCTTCTTGATCCGCGCGAGCAACTCGTGTGACGGCGAGACCCCGATGACTCCCATGAATGGCGCACCTGGTATTCGCACACCTGGCAGGTCGGGCGAAGTCGCATACCCGTCGTCAATCCGCCAGTGAACGATGTACGGCTCGCGAAAGACGTCGCGCAGAAATCCGAAACCGGGCACTTGCACGGTGAACCCAAAAGGCTGTGGCGCAATCTCCTGGATCCTGACTTCCAGAATGTCTCCGGGCTCCGCGCCGTTCACGTAAATGGGCCCGGTGAGCGGATGAATGACGTTGAGGTTGCATTTCCCAACCTGCACCGGGGTGGTGGATTCGTCGACCTGAAGATCGAAAGCATCGAGTGTCTCGATCGCCACGACCTGTCCGGGATCGACGCGGGCGATCGGGGGAATGTCGGGATGCCACCGGTTGTGCCCTCTGTGCGGTTGAGCCCGCAGGGTCTTGGAGCGGTCAATTTCGATGTAATGGTCGGCCTTGAGGGTCATGCGTCTTGCCTCAGCGGCTCGGGACGTGGAGTGCACCTCACTCGAACACGGGTTGAATGCCCTACGCAGCGATTGTCACGTCAGGTTACACCGGCCATGCAGCATTCTGCAGCACCACGCGGTACCCATCCGGGTCCGCGTACGTCAGTCCTTGACGATCCCAATACGGATTGAACGACGGCACAGGCTGGTAGCCTGCCTTCGACATGCGTGCGATCGCAGTTCGCCAAGCTTCCGCCTCGGGAAGGTAGAACACCAGCAGGTTATCTGCCGTCGGAGCTCCTCCTGCCACGTGCCCTTGCTTGCGAGTGAACTCAAGGTGGTATTGCGCGCCCGGCACGCCGACGATCACCCCGTCGAATCCCTCGTGTGCCTCGAACGATGCGAGCGTTGTCAAGCCGACGCCCAGCGTGTAGAAGCGGACCACCTCCTCGAGGCGATCCGTCGGGCGCGCAACGCGCATGGTGGTTTCAAATTTCATCAGGCCATCGACGATTTCGAGGGGGCGTAGTCATCAGCGCGTCGCTTTCAACGTGACGCGTTGACAAAGCGCACCAGGTCCGTGAGGTCGCCGCCAATCGCGTCCGGCCTGACGTTGAACTCCTCACCCGGTGCATGGAGGCGATTGGCCCAGAAGGTGGGATATCCAAACCACTTGGCTCCGGCCGCGTCCCAGCCCGCGAACGCCGCGAAAACGATCTCCTCGCGCCGGAGCTTGAATGCGTCGAGCGCCAGTTCATAGGCACGAGGATCAGGTTTGTAGGTGCGCCGCTGATCCGTGCTCAGGACATGTTCGAAGAGCCCGTCCAGTCCGGCATTCCTGATCCCCGCCTCGAGCATTTTCGTCGTCATGTTGGACAAGAACGCCAATCGCACACCCGCCTCCCTCAGCGAACGAAGCGCCGAGGGGACGTCGGGCCACGTGTTGAGCTCGAGATACGCTTGCATCAGCTGTGCGCGCGTTTTTGGCGTCAGCTCGAGCTGCAGCAGCTTGGCCGCGAAGACTAAGGCATCTTCCGTAGTGCGCCAGAAGTCCTCATAGCGCCCCGACAAGGCATGCAACCATTGATATTCGAACTGCCGCGTGCGCCAGGCATCGGAGAGCGCTGCGCCCTTTCCCGGAAAGAGTGCCTCGGCGAGGGAGAAGATCGGCCGAGGGTCAAAGATCGCCAAGGCATCGAAGGCAACGGCCCGGAACTGCCGCGCTGTGGTCGCTTGCGCCAGGCTCGGCGGTCCGAGCGCGCTGGCGACCAAACCGCCAGCAGTGAGAGCGAGCATCCTGCGTCGATTCAGCGCCATCCTACCGCTCCTTCGAATGATCGGTTCGAGTGATGACTCGAGGGCGGGTTGGAACGCATGACTCTGTCGATCAAGACCGCCGCTCGTCATGAAATATTT
>DATIEU010000055.1:0-7515 GCA_035455565.1 Steroidobacteraceae bacterium
TTGTATGCATACCGGGGTTCGCGGTAGCCGCGACGCTTCTGGCGTTTCGGAAACTTGATCTTCTCCCGCGGCAGCGACTTGTAAGGCACCTGGCGCAGCAGGTCGGTGATGATGTTGAGCCTGCCGCGCCGCTTGTCGTCGGTGCGCGCCACGCGCCAGGGCGCGAAGTTTGTATCCGTCGCCTCGAACATCTCGTCACGCGCGCGAGAATAGTCGTACCAGCGGCTGTAGGACTTCAGGTCCATCGGCGAAAGCTTCCAGATCTTGCGGGTGTCGTCGACCCTCGACTTGAGACGCCGCGTCTGTTCCTCTTCGCTGACTTCGAGCCAGTACTTGATGAGAAGCGTCCCGGAATCGACGATGGCACGCTCGAACGGCGGGACCATCTTCAGGAATCGGTGCGCCTGCTTTTCGCTGCAGAAACCCATCACGCGCTCGACGCCCGCGCGGTTGTACCAGCTGCGGTCGAAGATCACGACCTCACCGCCCGACGGTAGGTGCGACACGTAGCGCTGCATGTACATCTGGCTCTTTTCGCGCTCGGTGGGGGCGGGCAGCGCCACCACGCGGAACACGCGCGGGCTGACACGCTCGGTGATGGCCTTGATGGTGCCGCCCTTGCCGGCGCCATCGCGTCCTTCGAACACGATGCAGACCTTGACCCCTTCGTGAACCACCCATTGCTGGAGCTTCACCAGCTCGCCGTGCAGGCGCTCCAGTTGCCCTTCGTAGTCCCTGCGCTTGAGTGAGCCGGAATCGTCGGCGCCGGACTTACGCCGATCTTTCGTTTTTGCGGCCATCACTTGCGCCGGGGAGCGGCCTGCTCGTTTTCGAGGGCCTTCTTGGTGATCTCGCTGTAGAGGCTGATCAACTGGGCGACGAGCGCCTGGTAGTCGGGATTGCGCGCAATCAACCGTTGGGCATTGTTCGCGTCTTCGAATACGTTGCTCAGAAAATCGAGATCATGATCCTCGAGCGGCTGGCCCGCGTCGACTTTCTTTTTCAGATCGAGCGCGCGCGGCAAGCGCTCGCTGTTGAGGCGGTCGAGCAGCACCTGGATCGTACCGGCATCCTTTTCCTTCGGCGGGTCACGCATTGACGTCAGTACTTGTATCCGATACCGAGATGGATGACGTCGAAACCCGGTGTGCTCGTCGCCGTGCCGACATCGATCCACTGCTTCTCGTAGCCGAGCCGCAGCGAGAGCCCTCGGTTCACGTCCCAGCGCACTCCGGCACCGGCCTGGTAGGTGAACTCGTCCAGGTCGCGCGTGTTCTGGTAGGTCTGACAGATGTAGCCCCACCACGGGTCCCACCAGCAGCCGGTCTGCGGCGGGCCCTGCGGAATGTTGGTGTCGATGAAGGCCCAGCCGATGCCCGCCGACACGTACGGCGTGAAATCGCTCTCGAGGAAGTTGAACACCGCGTTGAATCGTGGCGTGAAGGATTCCATCTCGCCGCGCACGTCGAAGGCCGGGTTAGGCGGGGTGTCGCCGGACATGATCGTGGCATCGTAGTCGACGTTCAGCCAGTCGAACAGAAACTGCAGTGACAGGCGATTGTTGAGGTGGTACGTGCCACCGAGCGTGAAGCCCAGATCATCGTCGGTTTCGGCGAAGGAGCCGCCTTCGAAGTTGACGCGATAGGCATCCTGGTAGTTCGCTTCGAACACGAATTCCCACGTCCCGGCGCGGTCGGCGCGGTTCTGGGCCATGGCACTGGGTGCCACGGCAATCGCCAGCACCAACGCGATCAATAGCTTCGATGAAGTCACGTGAATCTCCTGTTGACCTGGATGCAGTCTGTGCAACGGCCGGGCCATCGTCCATCGGAAAAACTACGAAGAGCTGCCCGCAATGCCCGAGTTCGGCGGCTGCCCTTCACGGATCCATGATTCGAGCAGGGTGTAGGTGACCGCGAGAATCACCGGGCCGATGAACAGACCGACGACTCCGAAGCCGATCAGGCCGCCGATGACGCCGGCGATGATGAGCAGGAGCGGCAGGTCCACGCCGCGTTTGATCAACACCGGTTTCAGCACATTGTCGACGACCGCCACGATCACGGTGACCACCACCAGGACGCTCCCCCACAGGATGTTCCCCGACCAGAAGAGCCAGATGACGGCGGGCACCAGCACCGGCAAAGGACCCAGCTGGGCCACGGCAAGCACGAAGACGATCGCGAGCAGCAGACCCGGACGCGGCACGCCCGCCAACCACAGGCCGATTCCGGCAATGATCGACTGCACCAACGCCGTGATGATCACGCCGAGTGCCACGCCTCGCACTGCCTGACCCGCCAGGCGGACCGTGTGCTCGCCCCGATCCCCGCCAATGCGACGCGCGAACCGCACTACGCCCTGAGCCGCGGTCTCACCGTTCGTGTACAGGATCGCGGCGACGAGGATTGTCAGCAGGAAATGAACCACGACCATGCCGAATCCCCCCGTGAGGGCCAGTGCCTGGCTGGCGATCGAGCGCACCGGCGGCCCCAATGCTTCGACCGCGGCTTCCGGACCCCCCGCTGACAGCTCCTGCCACCTGGTGGCGAGCCGCGTTCCGACTACCGGCAGGCCCGCCACCCACTCTGGCGGCGGCCGAACACCATGCACAGTCGCGGCCTTCAACAGCTCGAAACCCTCGACGGCGGCATTGAGCAGCACACCGACCGCCAGCCAAAAGGGCACGATGAAGATCAGGAGCATGACGATCGTCATGAGGGCCGTAGCGGCTCCGCGACGCCCGCCCGTGAGGCTCTGCACCCGGAGCATCAACGGCCAGGTGGCGATGACGATCGTGCCCGCCCAGATGATCGCGCCCAGGAACGGTATCAGCGTCCAGAGGCTGCCGGCGATCAGCACGCTGATGATCAGAATCACCAGGAAGGTGCGCGTCAGGTCCTGTTGTGCAGGTGTGTGCATGGATCCCTCCCTCCGAGTCAGGTGGTGAGCGCTGCGCTCGGCGTCACCCGCCCAGCGCAATGGCGGCAACGACCAGGAGCAGTCCGCCCAACAGGAAACCCACGCCTGCGACCCACGGCTTGCCGAGCGTGTAGCGAGCCCAGTACCAGCCCACGATGAATAGCAGCGCGAGGAGGATGCCGTTAGAGACACGCAGCGCCAGGCGCGCATCATCCATCACGAGGAAAGGAATGGCGGCGGGGATGCTCACGAGTATGACCAGCAGGCCACTCACGATGGCGCCCATCACGTCGTCCTTCGTGACGCTGTTGGCGGTCGGCGGCCTGGCGTGCACGTTGTCGACGATGCGGCGGTAAAGCGCCTGACGTTCCGCGTCAGACGTGACGGGGCCCAGAACATCGTCGAGCTCTGCAGCCACCAGCCCTTCGGCCCGGTCCCGGGTCGGTGACTGGCGGATCAGGCGGCCGATGCGCCGCAGGCGACCGCGCCCGAACACTTCACCGACCAGGTACAGCGCGCCATCGATGATGCCCCAGGCGATGTTGCAACCAATGAACGCGATCAGCAGTTGCTTTGCGCCTTCGCGCCCCTCGTCCTCGATGATGATGCCGGCGCCCAATGTGAACGTGAGTGTCATGATGAGTCCGAAAAGCAGCTCTCCGAGGCTGGTCGACGGATCGACGAAGCGATGTTCGTAGGCAGTGCGAGTCACGGGGTTTACCTCACATCAGATTGAACATGCGTGTGGCAGTCGCGCTCACAGGGGAACGAAGTACAGGAGAAGGGCGATCATCACGTACACCGCGAGCAGCTGGACGCCCTTGTACCAGTTGGCCGTCCCGCCCGAGGTCACCAGCGACCCGATGAGCACGGCCAGGAAGAGCAGGCCGAAGGAACCGGTGCTGAAGGACAACTGGAAATAATGCGGACCGACGAAGTAGCTGGCGAACACCAGCGCTGGGGCGATGAAAATCGCGATGAGGATGCAACTGCCGAGCGCGATGCCCAGGGCCAGGTCCGCGCGTCCCTTGCGCGCCATGGTGATCGCTGACATGCCTTCAGCCACACCGCCCACGCTGGCGAGCAACACGATGCCGAGAAACGGCGTCGACAAGCCGAGCGCCTCGCCCGTGCCCTCGACTGCGCCGACGAGTATTTCACTGAGAAAGGCCGCCAGCACCGAGGCGCCCACCAGCACACCGATACACCAGCCAAGAGGCCAGGGAGTCCCGTGCTCGTCGCCGTGCCCGCCTCCCGCCGAGGCAAACACTTCCGGATGCGTGCGAATCATGAAGATGAGATAGAGCCCGTAGAGAATGATCAGCAGAACCGCGAGGCCCAGATTGATGGCCTCCTGCTCGGGGCTTGGCCCGCTCGACGCGAACGCGCGTTGGTAGATGCTGGGCAGCGCCATGCTGATGGTGGCGATGAACATCATGATGGTGTAGACGCTCACAGCCTTCGCATTGAACTCGAGAGTGTGATGTCGCAGGCCTCCCAGCAGGAAGCCCAGGCCGAGGACCAGCAGCAGGTTGAACAGGATGGCGCCGATCAGCGACGCCGCGACCATCGAGTACAGGCCCGCCTTGAGCGCCACGATGCAGATGATCAGCTCGGGCAGGTTGCCGAACATTGCGTTCAGCAAGGCACCCACTGAGTCCCCGGTATAGTGCGCCAGGTTCTCGGTGGCGTGTCCGATCAGGCGCGCGACCGGGATGATCGCGAGCGCTGCGATCAGGAACTTGACGGGGTCACTCGCCGTCGTGTGTTCCACGTACATCGCGATCGGCACGAAGATCAGCATCCAGTGTTGCGACCAGTTTATTTTTGGCATTTGGTTCTCCGCCGTAATCGCTAGACCTGGGGCGCGAAGTCGCCACCCAAAGCGAGGTGCAGGTTCACGCGCTGCACGCGCCGCTCGCTTTGCACGCGCAGCAGGGTCATTCGAGCCTGGCGATAGGTGAGCTGCTGCTGTTCCACGGAACGCAGGTCACCCGCGCCGACGCGATAGCGCGTTTCGGCCAGCTCGAGTGCGCGCTTGGCGTCGGAGACGGCCGATGCCAGGATCGCTTCGCGCTCTTGCAGCGCCTGCTCATTCGACAGGGCGTTCTCGACGTCGGCAAACGCCTTGAGCGCGGTCTGGACATATTGAGCAATCGCCTGTTTCTGTTCCGCGGTGCGGACTTCGACCTGTCCCTTGAGCGCGCCGCCGGTGAAGAGCGGCGCCAGCACACTGCCACCCGCGCTCCACACTGGGTTATCACGGTCCTGGAGCACAAACAGGTCGCTGGTAAGGTCAGAGCCACTGCCGCTGAGCGTTATCTTGGGCAGCCGCGCCATCTGCGCTTCTTTCACCCGGCTGAAGGCAGCGGCAACGCGCTTCTGCGCCGCGATGACGTCCGGTCGCCGCTCCAGCAGATCGGACGGCAGCCCGGCAGGCACAGCCTCGGACAGGTTGACGAACTGCGTCGGCGCGCCGAGCTCAGCGGCCGGATATCTCCCGAGCAGCACCTCCAACGCCCGCCGGGCCTGCTCGTAGGAGAGTTCCACCTGGCGCAGGTTGTCGCGTACGGTCTGCAGGTTGACGCGCGCGGACGTCACGTCCAGCTCATTGCCGATGCCGATCCGCATACGCTCATTCGCGAGGTCGAGCAGCGAAGACCCGGCGCTCGCCATCTCGGTGAGGAGATCGCGTTGCAGCGAGGCTTCGGTGGCCAGGAACCACGACTTGGCCACGAGCGCCGCGAGCGATTGGCGCGCGAAGGTGAAGTCGGCCTCGGTGGAGGCGAACTGATCCTGCGCCGCACGCTTCTCATAGCGTACTCGTCCCCAGAGATCGAGCTCCCACGACGCACTCAGCACTGCTCCTTCGAGCCCGGAGTCATCTCCGCCCGATTTTCCGCCGCCGCGTGCGACGAAGTTGACGGCTGGGTAGAGCTTCCCGCCCGCGACGCGCACCAGGGCCGCTGCCTGTTCGAAGCGCGCTGCTGCGAGTCGCAGATCGCTGTTGAAGAAAACTGCTTCCGCCACCAGCTCTTCGAGCTGCGGATCACCGAAAGTGGCGAGCCAGTTGTTTTCGACGCTGCCCGCGTCCGGGTGCCCAGCCGTCCACTGCGCCGGTAACGGCGTCGTCGGCAACACGCGTTCCCGCAATTCTTCCGAGTCCGGCGGCGGCGCGAGGCTGCAGCCCGTCAGGAGCGCGCAGGCGGCCAGTCGGCCGAACCTCGAAGCGGGACGCATGGTGCGGCGAACCGTCATGTCAATGCAGCTTGAGGACCAGCCAATTCAGCAAGGAGCCCACACGCATGATGACTTTGCGCAGAATGTGAATGTGATGGCCATGCTGCGTGTAGATCGCTCCATTACCGACTGCGCCCGCGGCGAGGAACAGGTTCTTGTCGGGATCGGCGATGTTGAGGCGTACACCGAAGCGCCCCGGTGGCAGCGGCGCGGTCCCCGTCTGCGGCACGTTCCCGCTCATCGGGAGCTGTCCCTGCCCCTGCGCCCACACGATGGAGTCGACGGAACACTTGATGATGCGGCCCGGGTAGGTCTCGAGCGCAATCTCCGCTTCATCGCCGGGCCGCACCTGGTGCAGCTCGTTCTGGTGAAAGAGCGCGATCACCTGGAACTCGTCCTCGACGAACGTCATCACGGGCAACGCGCCCAGCGCAGTGGCCATCTGCCCCGGCCGCAGCTGCAGGTTGATCACCGTGCCATCGGCCGGGGCGTAGAAGACTGTCTGCGTGAGCTCCCAGCGAGCATTCGCGAGCTGGGCCCTGATCTGCGCGACCTCGGCCTGGTCATCGCCGACCGTGGCGCCGAGGCGTGCCCGCACCTGCGCCTCCGCCGCGATGTTCGCGCCTAGCTGGGCTTCCAGCTCGCGCACGTCCGATTCCGCCTGCTCCAGCGCAAAGCGATCGCCCGCGCCGGTGGCAGCCAGCTCGCGGTTCTGCACTACGCGCTTGCGCGCGAGCTCCAGCTTGGGACGCACGCCTTGCGTGCGACTGATCGCGCTCTGCAGCTCCTGGTTGAGTTCTTTGACGGACCCCTCGGTCGCGCTCAGCTGTGCCTCGAGTGTGCGCACCTGCAGCTCGAAGGGAGTCGGATCGATGCGGAACAACACGGCGCCCTTCTTGACCGGGCTGTTGGGCTCGACAGGCACGTCGATCACGCGACCGCGGACCTGCGGCACCACCTGCACCACGTACTTGATCACTCGCACATCGGCCGACGACGGCGCCCACACGTTGAGCAGCAGTATCAACGTCGTCAGGAAGACGATCGGGATGATCACCACCGTGATCTGGGAAACCTTGTTCCACGGCAGCCACTTGAACTTGAAGAAAATCAGCCACACGAAGAAGCTGTAGATTCCGAGCAGCAGAGCTTCCATTAGCGTCCTCCCCCGGACGTGCGCGGCGTGTGGGCGGGGTGGCTCTCAAGTCTGGCCAGCCGATCGCGTATCCCTTCCGTGTCGCCGGACAGTTCCCCACGCTGTTCGAGTGCTTCCAGATCATGTCGCAACCGCGCCAGCTCCTCCTGCAGCGTGAGTTGCTCGCCACTCGCCTCCTTGGCCGCAATTTCAAGGTA